>JACDDF010000255.1:0-2429 GCA_013817135.1 Nitrospirales bacterium | reverse complement strand
TAGCCATCCTGCATGCTGAAGTAGGCAGACCCCATTCTCACTCTCCGGATTTTGAAAGTCGTTAAGGAAAGTTAGAGGAAGTTTCAAATGTCATGTTAGGGAGACCAAAATGAAATCTCTTCATTGGATTTTACAATGTTTGGTCCTTGTTGGCGTTCTGCTGTCCGTGGGTTGTGGGGTGTCCGTGAAGCCGGGAGAACGAGGTCTGCGATGGTACCCATTATCTGAAGGACTGACGAATGAGCCGCTTCAGAATGGATTTTACTGGCGAGCGTTCTGGAATGATATTTATGTTTATCCGGTTCAGTGGGGAAGCTTTACTGAAGAAGTGGATGCCCTGAGTTCGGATGATTTGCAGGTGAATGTGAAAAGCGCCATTATCATCCGTGCCGTACCGGAAGAGATTTATTTTTTGGCTCAAGAAGTCGGTCCTGATTGGTATCCCAAGGTTGTGCGGCCAGAGTTTCTTGCGGCGGTTCGGAGTGTGGTTTCAGGGTATGCCATGGTGAATGTCCCAGAGAAGAGCACGGAAATCTCCCATAAGATTCAGGGAGTCCTGGATGAGAAACTAAAAGGTCGGCACCTTGAGATTCAGAGTATCGCCCTGGCTGATATCGATTGGCCCAAAATGGTCTTGGAAGCGATTGAACGAAAGCAGGCCAAGGAGCAGGAAAAAGAACAAAAGGAATTTGAGCTAATTATCGCGACGAGAGATGCTGAAATTATGAGAAGACGCGCCAAAGGCGAAGGAGATTCTTTGATGATCCGAGCGGAAGGTGAGGCGGAAAGTCTCCGAATCCGAGCCGAAGGACAGGCAAAAGCTCAGGCAAACATTTTAAAAACGTTGACCCCCGAATATTTGCAATACAAACTGTATGATTCGCAAAATTCAAAATTCGTCATTCTTCCGAACAACATGCAGATTCCTCTTCTTCTGAACACGGAATCTTCGCAATCTCCTCAGAGAAACTTGTCCCCATGAAATTCTTCTACTCCTACACGAATGTTAAGAGTAGTGTCTGTGTGCATTCGCGTTGCTTGGTGATTGTTGATCCTGGCCATAACCTGAAAGGTGAACCCTCATGAACGATCAAAGGCGTACGGACGGGAATCAATGGGCGATCATCTTGGCCGGGGAGATGGACAACGAATGAAGCCTTTTATTCAAAGTTGGTTGGGATATCCCAAACCCAAGCAATATTGTGCCTTTGTCGGAGAGCGGTCTATGTTACAACATACCTGGGATCGAGCTGATCAAGCCGGTCATTCTGAACATAAGGTGACGATTATCGATAAATCATATAACCAGGAAATTTTTCGGCAGATGGAGACTCACACGAAAGGGCGCATCGTTATTCAACCTAGGAACTGCGACACGGCGGCAGGGATCTTCCTGGCATTGGCCTATATTAATCATTGGGACCCTCAGGCCATTGTGACCATTTATCCCTCGGACCACTTTATTGCTCCTCAGGCGCAATTTACGAAAATGATACAAGAGACGGTTTCAGCGGTCACCAGGTTGAAAAAACGAATTATTCTTCTGGCTGCGACTCCCAATTCTCCCGAAGCGGAGTATGGCTGGATCCGTCCGGGTTCATCGTTGACAGGGGAAAGGGAATTTCCTGTGCGAACGGTGGAAGAATTTATTGAAAAACCCGATCAAAAAAAGGTTCAGGCTTTAAGTCAGAATGGGGGAATTTGGAATACAATGATCGTCACGGCTTATGGAAGCCGGCTGTGGAGCTTGGGTGAACAATGGAGTCCGGATATGATGGAACTCTTCCATCAACTGAGAAGAGCGATCGGGTTGCCTCAAGAATCGTTGACGTTAGAGAGAATTTATCAGGCCATGCCCAAGAGAAATTTTTCAAAAAATTTTCTGGAAAGTATTGTCTCACACCTGGCTACCATAGAATTACAAGGCGTTCTTTGGAGTGATTGGGGTCGGCCTGAGAGGATTGTCGAGACATTAGGCTTTTTACAAAAAACACCGGCTTTTCCGCTACCTCAACTGGCTTCATAGTCATTACATAAGATCATCTATGGAAGGATTTTAAGTTTTTCGCGGTGATTTCTCTTTCCAGTCTCTGAAATTTTAGTACCTCATTTCAGAAAAGACCTGCCTCAATAATCTATTTTCTGCGTGAAATAAACTTTCTCACTCACCCTCGACAGAGTTCTTAGAACAGAATTTATTTGCCAATTGGGATATTGTCGATTAGACCGTATTCCCCCTAGGCGCTAACTGGGTTTCTACCCTCCCCCCAGGAACCTATCCTTTATCGGTCTGGGGTGCCGGGCCAAAAGTCCAGTGAATCCGTGAGGTGACAGTTGAACCCCATGGGACTCTTTCTGCGAATTTTGAATACCAATTTCCAGTGTGTCGCCGCAGTGCTCATCAACCCTGCTGATGTACGGCAGTATTT
>JACDDF010000254.1 GCA_013817135.1 Nitrospirales bacterium | reverse complement strand
AATCGGTACATGCCGGAGAATTCTATACAGTGCTTCAGTGCCAACTAATAAGAGGAGAATCGCGACCGCACATGCACCGGAAAAAAATAAACCGAGGGTCAGGGAGTGGGCCTGCCACATGGCCAGGCCGGTCACGCCCACCATCATGCTGATGCTGACCATGACTTGTGCCCGGTCACTCCACCAATGCTTAAGGATGATCCGCCATCGGGTTAGTCTGGATTGGCCGTCGGCCATGTCCTGGGAGTGGTCCACCGCTTGTCGATACACCAATGCCGGAGAGACATGACGGATGGCCAGCAGAGGCCAGAGTGAGAAGACAAGTGTGGCTAGGGTGCCAAGAAGGACTCCACGCAGGATGGGAGCGACAGTGGGATTCATGGGCATGGTTTCAGGAATAATGCCTTGAAGCAATAAGGGCAGTCCTCGGTGGAGCACTACGCCGACTATAACCCCCAGGAGACTGCCAATCCCTCCAAGGAATAGGCTCTGCGTGAGATAAAGACGGATGATTTGTGAAGAATCCGCTCCCAGGGTTTTGAGGGTGGCAATAATGGGAATTTTTTGTGTGAGGAAGCCTTGAATTGTGCAAGCCACTCCGATCCCACCGACCAATAAAATAGTAAACCCAATCAGACCAAGATAGAGGTTTAATTGGGCAAGGAATCTGCGGAGTCGTGGCTGAGCATCGCGAAATGAGCTGACCTGGGCCCCCTCCTGGCTGAGGCGCCCCCGTAATTCACCAATTAAAGGCTCAAGAGAGGTGGAGTCGGATATGGATAGACGATATCGTTCCTGAATCCGGCTTCCGGTTTGGATCAACGTGGTGGCTTTGAGCGCTTCACGGGAAATCATGACCCTGGGGCCCAAACTAAATCCATTGGCAATCCTGTCCGGTTCTTTTTTCAGCACGGCGGTAATAAGGAAGCTCGCTTTGCCAATCTGTAGCTCGCTGCCAACGGTGAGATTGAGCCGGATCAGAAAGGATTCCTGGACAAGTGCACCAAAACACGGCGAGCGACCGCATCCGGATTGAAGGGGATCTAGCAGTTGCGCCATCGGGAGATCAGGCTCCGCTATCAACCGACCATAGAGGGGATAGGCCGAATCTATGGCCTTGAGTTCCACCAATTGAGAAGCCGTTTGGGTAAGGGGCGTTTGGGAGTTATGGCTGTCCACTGTCGCCATTGCGGCGATTTCAGTCACGTGTGAAAGGACGATGTCACGGTCAGAGAGGGAGTCCACCACGTTACGACCCTTGTCGGAAATTGCCCGCCGCCATGATAGTTCGACATCACCCCCTAACAGGGCACGGGTATCACCCAGAATGACCTGTTCGACATTGACGGCAAACAGGTCTACCGCCACAATGGCGCCGACACCGAGTGCAATGCAGAGAAATAAAAAGAGGAAACGGGACCAGGCGCTGTGGATTTCCCGCCAGGCGAGTTTGACGGATACTGGGGTCATCCCTTTGGGCCAGAGGATGGTAACGGATGTGTCGTCTCGTTCACCATTGCTCCATCCCGCAAGGTTAGGATACGTTGTGCGCGAGCAGCCAATGACATGTCGTGAGTGACTAAGATGAGAGTGCTGCCGTGTTGCTGATGAAGGTCCCAGAGCAGATCAATGACCATTGCACCGGTTGAGCTATCCAGATTGCCGGTGGGTTCGTCGGCCAGCAGGAGGGGAGGCCGGACAATAAAGGCTCGCGCCAAGGCTACTCTTTGCTGTTCGCCACCAGAGAGGTGAACGGGATAATGGTGGAGACGATGTTCGAGTCCTACGGATTGTAAAAGTGTTTTGGCTCGTAATGTGCCCGTGGATATTCCTTGCAATTCCAAAGGGAGAGCCACATTTTCCAGAGCCGTCAAAGTGGGAATGAGATGAAAGGCTTGAAACACATAGCCAATGTGTTTGCGTCGAAAGTGCGCCATTTCGGTCTCGGTTAAGGTCGTGATGTCGGTCTGGTGGATGCGAATAGATCCCTGTGTTGGCCGGTCGAGGCCTGCAAGCAACCCCAGGAGTGTTGATTTCCCGCTTCCCGACGGACCGACAATAGCGACCACCTGATTAGTGAAGACCTCGAAGGAAATGTCCTGTAAAATATTGACGGACTGACTACCCGCCCGAAGTTGCATTCCAAGATGATTGACAGAAATGAGAACCTGAGATGATGGAGTTAGGGGGTGCAAAGAGGGTGCAGACGATGCAGGAACATTCACGTTGATTACACAAATGGGTTCAAATGGTGAATAATAGAGTTGAGAGACATTATCCGGCTATTATGCATACGTGTATCCTATCAGTCCTCATACTCTTCTGTCTGGGAATCTGGGGGTGTGACCCTCAGGAAAGTCCGTCTACCGGTATACCAGAGCCCATGAAACATAGCTCAGACCCGGTAGTTTCTCGGGATCAATTCCCTCCCGATCAATCCTCATCCGAGCCTTTAGTGCGAAAGAACGAAACTCTGCTTAAAATCGTGGCCTTTGGCGATAGCTTAACGGCTGGATTTGGGGTGTCATTGGACGAATCCTATCCGGTTCAATTGGAAAAACTATTGCACGAAGGTGGATTTCATTATGAAGTGGTCAATGCCGGAGTCAGCGGAGAAACCTCAGCGGGGGGAGTGCGACGGGTAGAGTGGATATTAAAAAGTCGGCCGACCGTTGTCATATTAGAATTGGGCGTCAATGATGGACTTCGGGGGATGCCCTTGCAACAGACCTATACAAACCTTCGCACCATAATTGAGCGGTTACAGAACGAAGGTGTATTGGTGATTTTGGCGGGTATGCGCATTCCGCCAAATTTTGGCGAAGCCTATACGGGGGAATTTTTTGAAATGTATGAACGCCTAGCCCAGGAATTGAACCTTCCCCTGATCCCATTTTTATTAGAGGGAGTGGCTGCAAAACCGGGGTTAAATCAGGCAGATGGAGTTCATCCCACGGCGGGAGGCTATACCATTGTGGCTCAGAATGTTTTTGACACCTTGGAGCCTTTACTCAAAACAGAACAGAGTCATCAGGCAAAAGAGTAGCCAACACCCCTCCCCCTGAATGGGAAGGGGTAAGAAGGGGATTTCACTAAATGGCGTGTTAGGGAATGCGCAGGACGTTATGACTTTTTGAAGAAAATGTCATAGACCCCATAGGCTAAAATAATTGCTATGGTCCCATAGTACAAACCCGTGATCCCTTCATAGCCTCCGCCTGGCTCATTGGCAAAGACCGAGTTTGCGGCGAAAACGAGAAGAACACTCAGAATGGCAGTAATCCGATTCATACGAAAATCCTCACTTTCGGAGAATGAAAAATATCTCACACAATTATATCTTTGCGGATAGCTTCGAATGACCAAATCAACTATCCACAATCGTGGTGGATTGTAGTAAATTTTATTTCCGTGATGCAAGCTACTGACTAATATGAAATAGCTAATTTTTATTTACTAGCTTTTAATGCTTAAGTAAGTGTTGGAAATCGATGTGGTCAGCAAGCGAAGATGACGGCATCATCATGGTCTCTTTGACGGCAGAAGGGGAGCCCAACCGGTTCTTAACATCTAGCTGAGTTCAAAAAGACGGGAGTTGCCTGGCCCAAGACTCTATGGTTCCAGCCTGGAATGCGTGCCGTCGCAGAATGGGAGTTTTTTGCTGTGCTTGCACCCACACCAAGCTACCTTTTGTTTTTCTTTGAGTTCCACCTCAATGGGGGAAATATCAGTTCCCGTGTGAGACCCATCGCAAAATGGCTGGGTTTTTGATCGTCCACATCGACACCAATAATAGGTTCCTGCTTCCATGTCCAGAACGTAAGGTGTTCGTTGTGTAATGATAATCGGGTCGCCCATGTGGTTGGTTCTCCTTCATTCCTTCAGGAAATTTGGTGATCAATACAGTTAGCCGCATCGGGGCTGGAGGCCTTTGGGACCCACAGGGGTAAGCCAGAGAAAATCAGCAATGCCGGTTTGCAATTCGGAACGAATCTCTTCTTCTTGGGAGGGATCCCATGCCTTGAGATAAATGGTAACGGATTTGACGCCGGGGTGCTTTCGTTCAACTCGTTTAGGAACAGGGATCTTATACTGAATGTGACCTCCGCCCGTGTAGCTCACCAACGGTCCGTCCGTCGGGGATCGCGTGTTAAGGTATGTGGCAATAACCTGAGCCATGCCCTCATCCCGGAAGATGGATGCTTCGAAGATTCGGCGGTACACGTGATCTGGCAAGCCAGGATGGCAGGCTTCAATTTGTTCAAAAATCAATTGTTCATACCCGTGATCATCGGTCACGATTTCTTGAATTGGCCATTTTCGCATTTCCGGGTCTTGCCAGGCTTCCGTTAATCCCTTCGTGGCGACTAATCGAACAAGTGGGCGTGGCGGGTTAAGACCAAAGATTTTGAGTTGATGCGATTTGGCAAAGGTCACCAATGGTTGATAATCGGCAAACTCTCCACCCCAATTCGTGGTCCACTGTGAATCCTTTATCAATTGTTCTGTCGTAAAATTTGATTCTTGAATGTACCGGTCTAGCCCGGATTGTCCATCCCAACTAAACATTTCCATGGCAAGCGCTGGATGGCGGGCATGGGCAAGGAGGGCATTCAGGGTTTTCTGGGCTGCCTCAAGGTGTGAAGGGGTGTAATGTTCTTCGCCGATATAAATCACATCGGCGGCTAATAATTGTGGGAGCAGATCGTCGAATGTGGTTACTTGCTGCCTGGCGACATCGTAGAGGTTGTCGACTCCAAATGTCGGGTTGGCTTGTGACGTCGCACACCCGGCGGTGGCGCTCATCACCATGATGCCCAGGAT
>JACDDF010000253.1:3872-4837 GCA_013817135.1 Nitrospirales bacterium | reverse complement strand
GTTGTCCTGCCTTTATATGAAATAAGCACGATGCCTGTATCCGATCAAAAAAGGTCAGACATGTGCTGGCATGCCTTGGATGGTGAATCCGTTCTCAAGGCCGTGGCCAGTCAGTTTGGGGGCCTGACTCAGGATGTGGCTGCCCAACGTCTGGCCCTCTATGGCCCCAATCGTTTACGCCCACCTAAAAAACAAGCGTCTTGGCAGCGGTTTCTCGCCCAGTTTCACAACATTCTCATTTATATCCTCTTGGGAGCAGGTGTCGTGACGGCCATTCTCGGTCATTGGGTGGATACCAGTGTGATTTTAGGCGTCGTGGTTATCAATGCCATTATCGGATTTCTTCAGGAAGGCAAAGCCGAAAGGGCGATGGATGCCATTCGTCGGATGTTGTCCGTGCAAGCCTGCGGGCTTCGTGATGGAACCCGGTGCTCCATTCCAGCGGAAAACCTTGTGCCTGGGGATATTGTGTTTCTCCAATCCGGGGACAAAGTCCCGGCAGATCTGCGACTTCTGAAGGTGAAAGCGTTGCGTATTGAAGAAGCCGCCTTGACCGGTGAGTCCGTGCCGGTTGAGAAACATATGAAACCGGTTCCCGAAACCGCGTCCATTGGTGATCGAAAGGGCATGGTCTATTCGGGCACTCTGGTGACCTATGGAACGGGAACCGGGGTGGTCGTCGCAACCGGAGATGCCACGGAAATAGGACGGATCAGCGCCATGCTGGCCGGGGTGCAGACCTTGACCACGCCACTTCTCCGAAAGATCGGAGAATTCGGTAGCCGGTTAAGCCTGGCCATCATCACCGGAGCGATTGGTGTGTTTCTCTTCGGGATTTTTTTCCGAGAGTATGGTTTCAGTGACATGTTTCTGGCGAGCGTGGGACTCGCCGTTGCCGCCATTCCTGAAGGACTTCCCGCGATTATGACCATCACGCTCGCCATCGGCGTTCAAGCGATGGCACG
>JACDDF010000253.1:0-3862 GCA_013817135.1 Nitrospirales bacterium | reverse complement strand
TCGGCGCGCTCCACCTCCTGGCCGCCCGGGCCGAGTCTCCGCCGACTCCGATGGAGCGCGACCTGGCCATCATCGGCCGCGGTCTGGCGATCGGCGCCACCGCCGTCTGTGCCGCCGTCTTCGGGCTGGGGGTCGTGCGCGGTCTCGGGATGCGCTATGGGCTCGAAGTCGCCGTCTCGCTCGGGGTGGCGGCCATTCCCGAGGGGCTGCCGGCCATCATGACCATCACGCTGGCCATTGGCGTTCAAGCGATGGCACGACGCCAAGCGATTATTCGCCGGCTGCCCGCTGTGGAGACCTTAGGTTCCGTCACGGTCATTTGTTCAGATAAAACCGGCACGCTCACACGAAACGAAATGACGGTTCAAACATTGGCGACTGCGGCATATAACGTGGATGTCAGTGGTATAGGATATGATCCTCATGGCGGATTTTCTCTGCTTGGCAATCCGGTCGTACTGACTGATCTTCCAGACGTGATGGAACTGGCTCGGGCTGGAATGTTGTGTAACGATGCGGATCTGGCCCACGTGGAGGGGATCTGGGAGATCAACGGAGATCCGACGGAGGGGGCGTTGGTTACCCTCGGGAGAAAAGCCGGATTGGATTTCCGATTCGAACATGAGATGTGGCCACGCACGGATGTGATCCCCTTCGAATCCCAGCATCGGTTTATGGCGACGTTGCATCATGACCATGCCGGGCATGGATTTATGTATATCAAGGGTGCGCCAGAACGGGTATTGGAGATGTGCGCATTTCAGCGGAGTCTGGGAGAGGATCATCCTTTGAATAGCCGGTCGTGGCATGATCGAATTGAGCAGATGGCCGGTCAGGGGCAGCGAGTGTTGGCCGTGGCCTTTGCCTCCACTCATCACGAACATCGAGAGTTACGGTTTGGAGATGTGGAGCAGGGCCTGACGATGTTGGGGCTCTTCGGCATTGTTGACCCACCACGGACTGAAGCCATTGAAGCGGTCCGGCAATGTCAGCAAGCCGGGATTCGAGTCAAAATGATTACCGGGGATCATCTGGCGACGGCGAGAACGATCGGCTTACAGATGCATATCGGAGATGGAAAACAGGCCATGTCGGGACAGGTACTGGAAACCTTGAGCGATGAGGAATTGAAGCGTGTTGTCCGGGAGATCGATATATTTGCCCGGACGAGTCCTGAACATAAGTTACGGCTGGTGCAAGCCCTCCAGGCGGGTGGGGAAGTGGTGGCCATGACCGGAGATGGTGTGAATGACGCGCCGGCGCTCAAACGGGCGGATGTGGGAGTGGCGATGGGAGTGAAGGGGACCGAAGTGGCGAAGGAAGCGGCGGAAATGGTGCTGGCCGATGATAATTTTGCCTCGATTGCTCATGCAGTCGAGGAAGGCCGTCGGGTCTACGACAATATTCAAAAATCCATTCTGTTCATTCTTCCCACTAATGTCGCCGAAGCCGGAGTGATTGTGGCCGCCATTCTGTTAGGTACCATGTTGCCTGTTACGCCGGTACAAATTCTCTGGGTCAACATGATCACCGCCGTGACGTTAGCCTTGGCTTTAACTGTCGAGCCTCCTGAATCGGATGTCATGCGGCGGCGTCCTCGGAATCCCGGCGAAGCTATTTTGTCCCGGTTTCTTTTGTGGCGAATCGGCTTTGTGTCCGTCTTAGCGGCGGCAGGCACGTTTGGACTGTTTTTGTGGGAGCGTGACCAGGGAGCCTCTATCGAAACTGCGAGAACAATAGCCGTCAACATGCTGGTGGTCTTTGAAGCCTTTTATGTCTTGAATGCGCGGTCTTTTTATGGCTCGGTTCTGTCCCGCAAAGGATTGTTTGGAAACCCCTATGTTCTGCTCACCATAGGCATGGTCTTAGGACTTCAAGGGCTCTTCACCTATACCGAAGTCATGCAGACGCTGTTTCATACCACCGGCATTGACGGATTGGCCTGGCTTCGAATTGTTGGAATTGGCGGGGTGATTTTTTTGCTGGTTGAGTTCGAAAAATATGTGTTTCGGATGATGCTGAGGCAGAGATCTCCCGACCTGAAAACGTGACGGAAGGGTCATGAGTCAGCATGGTTTTCTAATCGGTATCGGGAAGGTTTCGGGAATAACCAGGGAAAGGACATCACCATAGTCTGAGCTTCGTACAAATAGAAAGACTGATTTTGATTAGGAGGGTCAAATGGAGGGAAAGAAGATGAAAACGGGTACAACAAAAAAAGCAACAGTGACCAAGGAAGAGCTGCAGCGCATGGATGCCTATTGGCGTGCGGCGAATTATTTGTCCGTGGGGCAGATCTATCTTCATGATAACCCCTTACTCAAAAAGCCGTTGACGCTTGATCATATAAAATTGCGGTTACTGGGACATTGGGGGACGACTCCGGGATTAAATTTTCTGTATGTCCATTTAAATCGAATTATTAAGAAGCATGATCTCAACATGATCTATATTGCCGGTCCCGGACATGGTGGTCCTGGTTTGGTGGCGAACACGTATTTGGAGGGGACCTACAGCGAGGTGTATCCCAACATCTCCCAGGATGCTGAAGGCATGAAAAAACTGTTCAAACAGTTTTCTTTTCCGGGCGGGATTCCCAGTCACGTGGCTCCCGAAACGCCCGGCTCCATCCATGAGGGAGGGGAGCTTGGCTATTCGTTGTCGCATGCCTTTGGTGCGGTGTTTGATAATCCCGATCTGATTGTCGCCTGTGTGGTGGGAGATGGAGAAGCGGAAACCGGTCCTTTGGCGACCGCCTGGCATTCCAATAAATTTTTGAATCCAAAGTTGGATGGAACCGTGCTCCCCGTTTTGCATTTGAACGGGTACAAAATCGCCAATCCTACGGTGTTGGCCCGAATCAGCCATGAGGAATTGAAGAGCTTATTTGTCGGCTATGGCTATAAGCCGTTTTTTGTGGAAGGGGATGATCCGGAGGCCATGCATCGGGTCATGGCGGACACACTGGATGAGGTCATGAAGGAGATTCATGCTATTCAGCATCGTGCCAGGGAAAAGGGGGAGACCTCCCGTCCCTGCTGGCCGATGATCGTCTTGCGTAGTCCCAAGGGGTGGACCGGTCCAAAAGAGGTGGATGGGAAAAAAACGGAGGATTCCTGGCGTTCGCATCAGGTCCCTTTTGCCGAGATGGCGACCAAGAAGGATCATATTCAACTGCTCGAAAAGTGGATGACAGGGTACAAGCCTGAAGAATTGTTTGACGAGACCGGCAAACTCATTCCAGAACTGGCGGATCTGGCTCCCAAGGGTGAACGGCGAATGGGCGCGAATCCTCATGCCAACGGTGGGTTGCTGCTCAAAGATCTCAAGATGCCTGATTTTCAGGATTACGCCGTGGAGGTCCCTCTACCCGGAAAGGTCGTGGCTGAAGCGACCCGGGTGATGGGCACGTTTCTTCGGGATGTCATGAAACGCAACATGGGCAATCGGAATTTCCTGGTCTTTGGTCCCGATGAAACCGTGTCCAACCGCCTCGGCGCCCTGCTCGAAGTGACGAATCGTCGATGGGTGGCAGAAACCCTTCCTGAAGATGATCATCTGGCTCCGGATGGGCGGGTGTTGGAAATTCTCAGTGAACATACCTGCCAGGGCTGGTTGGAAGGCTATCTGCTGACTGGCCGTCATGGATTTTTCTCCTGCTACGAGGCGTTCATTCACATTATCGATTCTATGTTCAACCAACATGCCAAGTGGTTGAAGGTGACGGGGAGTGAAGTTCCGTGGCGGAGACCCATTGCCTCACTGAATTATCTCTTAACGTCCCATGTGTGGCGGCAGGATCACAATGGATTTTCTCATCAAGACCCGGGTTTTATCGATCATGTGGCCAACAAAAAAGCCG
>JACDDF010000252.1 GCA_013817135.1 Nitrospirales bacterium | reverse complement strand
TCTTTGCTACGCGAGGAGACGCACGAAAACGCCGTCACCACGGTGGCGGTCATTTACGCAAAGCCGGTGCCGCCGACCGAGACCATTACGCTCCCCGGCAATATTCAGGCTTGGTTTCAGGCGCCCATCTACGCGCAGGTCTCGGGCTATGTGAAGATGTGGTATAAGGATTATGGCGGGATGGTGAAACAGGGCGATATCCTCGCCGAAATCAACGCGCCGGCCCTCGACGCCCAATATGCACAGGCCAAAGCGGATTTTGAGTCGGTGCGCGCCATATATGCCCTCGCGGAAATCACCGCCAAGCGCTGGCTGGCCCTGCGCAAAAATCATGCAGTCTCCGAGCAGTCGATCTCGGTCAAGATGGCAGAGGCGAAAGCCGAAATGGCGAAGGTCCGGGCCGCAGAGCAGAACGTCAGGAACTTCGAGGCGCTGATTCGATTCAAAACCATTGTCGCGCCCTATGATGGTGTGGTAACCGTCCGTAACATTAATGTCGGTGATTACGTAAACAAAGAAGGCACAATCAGTTCCCCCGGCTCGGTCAGCAATCTCTTTACTGTGGCTGACGTGAGTATGCTTCGCCTCTTTGTCTCCGTGCCGGAATCGTTCGGCCCCTTCCTCCAGCCTGGCCTGACAGCCGATGTGACGGTGCCGCAATTGCCCAATCGTCATTTCACCGCCAAATTTCTGACCGTCGCTCGTGGATTCGACGTCAGCACCCGCACCGCGATCACCATCTTCACGATCGAAAACGAGGATAGAGCCCTCTGGCCCGGCTCCTATGCCCAGGTCCACCTCACCGCGCCGGTTGACAGGGAAGTGTTTATGATTCCGTCCACCGCGTTGGTGTTCCAGGAGCACGGCACACAATTGGCTGTGGTGGGAGAGGATGACCGAGTGCGCTTTAACCCGATTATCGTGAGCAAACTCCTCGACAGCGCCGTCGAAGTAGCAGAGGGGGTTTCCACCACCGACCGCATCGTGAACAACCCGAGCGCTGCATTGCTCGAAGGAGACACGGTGCGTATTGTGACGCCGGCGCGCGGTTATGACCTCCTTGGGACAGACGCGCCCGCACCAACGGAGACTGTTGCGCCTATGAACGGTTCTGTGCCAATGGAAGTTCCCGCGTCTCCTGAAGCTCCCGCGTCCATGGAAGTTCCACCGTCTCCGAGAGCTCCCGCGTTTCCGAAAGCTCCCGCGTCTCCGGAAGTTCTTGCACCAATAAACGCTCCTGCGCCCATGGAGACGACAGCATCAAAGGTACACTCTTCACCATGATAGTCTCTAGACACATATTGGGGAACCGCTTACACACGAGACGGGACGGATCGCGCATCTTTCGGGCTCGTGCGTGGTGGCGCTACGGCCTGGTACTGCTGATCCTCAATTTATCGGCTTGCTTGCCTCACGTCGATCTGGCGCCCACCTATGATCCGCCTCAATACGTCGTTCCCGCCTCATGGCGTGGGGCCACTCCCTTCGTTGAGGCGAAGCCGTCGGATGCTGCATTACGCCCGGATTGGTGGACCCTGTTTAACGATCCAATCCTGAACAGTCTTGAAGAACAGGCCATGGCAGCCAATCCGGATCTGCAGGCCGCCGCCGAGCGATTTGTCCAGGTGCGCGACGTCATGATGCAGGTCCGCTCACAGCGGATTCCACATCTCGGCCTCGGCGGGAAAGCTACGGACAGTAACCGACACGTCAATCCCTTCGTATATGACCCTGATACTCCGTTGACCGGAGGGTTGGGCGCCGGTGGCGGGCTGGCGTCCTGGGAGCCGGATTTCTGGTCGGCGATCCGCAATGCGACGCGCGTGGAAACCTACCGAGCCGAGGAGCGCGCCGCTGACTATGGACTCGCGCGGCTCAGCCTGCAGGCTGAAATTGGGGCGAACTACTTTACGCTCCGCGGATACGACGCGCAGACGGCGATCTTTTCCCAATCGATCGACCTATACAGAAAGTCGCTCGACCTTATCAAAGCCCAGTTCGCCGGTGCGATTGCGTCGGCGCTCGACGTCGCCCGCGTCGAATCGCTGCTGTTCAGCACGGAGACGAAATTAGCCCAGATTCAAGGCCAACGCCAAGTGACGGAACAGGCCATCGCCATCCTCGTCAACATGGCGCCGTCCAGTTTCACGATCAAGCCGGTCGATAACCTTCGAGTGGCGAATTTCGCCATTCCCAGGACAATCCCTTCCACCTTGCTGGAGCGCCGACCCGACATCGCCGGGATGGAGCGCCGGATGGCGCAGGCGAACCGATCCATCGGCATTGCCCGCGCCGCTTTTTTCCCGAATGTGCGGTTCAGAGCCGATGGAGGCATCCTCGACGCCGGTTTCAACGCCGTCGAAGTCGCCAAGTTCGTCAGCGGGTTCTGGTCCTATGGCTCCTTGGTGACGGTGCCGATTTTCGAGGGCGGGTATCGCCGCGCCCGATTGCAGCAGGCCTGGTCGGCCTATCGCGAGACGGAAGACCGCTATCGTTCGACGGTGCTGAATGCCTTTCGCGAAGTCGAGAACAATTTAAGCCTGACCAACCAGCTGACCACCGCAGCCAATCGGCAGGACGCCGCCGTCGGAGCCACATTTAAGGCGCAAAATCTGACCATGGAGCTCTATGTGGGAGGCCTGGCGTCCAGCCTTGAACTCATTTATGCGCAGGTCGCCACGCTCACGGCACGCATCGACTCCGTGCAGATCAAGGCCGAACTGCTGAGATCCTCGGTTGCGCTCATCCGTGCGCTCGGCGGAGGCTGGAACCGGGACCAATTGCCCACCGACGAGCAGATCCAACCCTTCGATACGTTCCAATATGTCGATCTCGACAAACCAACGCCCGCCGGAGGCATCGATGTCAACGCAGACAATAACGCTGTGAATAATGATTTGACCACACCTTCCGTTCCTTAACCGGCGTCGACCAGGGGTCATTGACTATGTCTTTATCCGGAATAATTCATCTGAGGCCTCCTCCGCGTGAATGACTGACTCGAAGATTCCTCCCGTGTAATGAATACCTCATAGTGAAAATCCAAGAGTTGCCAGGAGAATAAGCACCATCCTACCGAAGCCGACATGGGGAACCTTCGAATGAGACTACAGGCGGTGTTAAGATGAAATCCTCTCCGTCAGAATCGCATTCGGATCACTGAATGAATTGAGGTTTTGCCATCGCGGGCAGATTGTTTTCTTGGCTGGTGATCCGTTGCGGTGCGAATCTGGCAATACCTCATCAATGGATCCCGATACCTGAAACTTACCCGATATCCGGCAACTCCTGAACGGCCAATCCTTCGGCCCAATCGGTTCTTCAATTCCCAATAGGCATGGAAGAGGAGAAACGTATTTTTAAGATTAGTGAAAATTAATGGCCCCTTAATCTCCCTTTTATCCCGGAGGGGTAGGATGTGTATACAAAATCACATTGAAGGGGTCTTCTTAACTATCAAGGAGGAATGTCCATGGTCACAAAAAATCGCTTTTTATCTTTGACCCGAAAGAACGCCCAGAAAGCGGGTCTGGCTGGCATCGGCTTTCTGGCTGGCATCCTGATGCTCGGGTCCTGGAACATGCCGTTTCATTCTCACGCAGCAAATTCCCAGCCCGCAGCGTCTGCATCTGTTGGAGCTCTCCCAAATATGGATAAGGGAGGGTTTGCTGATATTGCTCAGGCGGTGACACCCGCGGTGGTCAATATTACGGTTCGAAAAGAAGCGCCAGTTCCTATGTCGGGAATGCCGTCTGATCCGATGAGAGAATTTTTCGGTATCCCAGGAATGCCGGAGATGCCGGGAACGCCGAACAGGCGAGGTGGGCCTCCTGCTCCGGAAGGACAGGGAGCCGGGTCCGGTGTCATTATTTCCAGTGATGGATATGTACTGACCAATGACCATGTGGTCGATGGTGCCACAGAAATTACGGTGACTCTTCCGGACAAGCGCGAGTTTACCGGAAAAGTTGTGGGTCTTGACCCTCAGACAGATCTAGCTGTGGTTAAAGTAGATGCCACGGATCTTCCATTTGTTCCTTGGGGAAATTCCTCAAATCTTCGTGTAGGCGAATATGTTCTGGCGGTCGGCAATCCCTTTGGATTGAACTCCACTGTCACAATGGGGATTATCAGTGCGTTGGGGCGAGGAGGAATGGGGATCACACAATATGAGGATTTTATCCAAACCGATGCCGCCATCAATCCGGGTAATTCCGGCGGAGCGTTGGTGAATACGCGTGGAGAACTTGTCGGAATAAATACGGCGATCTTTTCGCAATCCGGCGGGTACCAAGGCGTGGGATTTGCGGTTCCCACCAATCTTGCCAAACCGGTGTACGAAGGTTTAATCAGCACCGGCAAGGTTGTCAGAGGGTTTCTGGGAGTCGGCATACAAGAAATAAGTGCCGATCTTGCCCAGTCCTTTCAATTAGATCAAACTAAAGGGGCTCTGGTCACGAATGTGGTCCCGGGGAGTCCAGCAGATGAAGCCGGTCTCCAGCGCGGAGATGTGGTTGTTGAATTCCAGGGTAAACCGGTATTGGATCCACGCAGCCTGCAGCATCATGTCATCCGGACCACAGTGGGGTCTGAAGTGAGCATGGTGGTGATGCGAGATGGTCATAAGAAATCCGTGAAGACCCTGATTCGTGAACAAGATAATCCCACTCAGGTGGCTCAGGCCAATCCTGTGGAGAAAGAAGGACCGCTTGCCGGTGTGGCTGTTCAAAATCTGGATAGTGGCATCGCACAACAATTGGGATTGGAAAAAAATGTCAATGGCGTGGTAGTCATGGATGTCGCGCAGGGAAGTTATGCTGCACGGGCCGGACTAGCGCAGGGC
>JACDDF010000251.1 GCA_013817135.1 Nitrospirales bacterium | reverse complement strand
GGATTCGTCGGCCCGTGTGCGCGCGTCGAGATGGGTTATTAAGCGTTCAACAATACCCGTCTCCCAAGCTCACAGCTACATGCTTTGGACGTATGGGAATGGCTCAGAGGGAACATGCCACTGGCATGAGTGTTTAATCCGGCCAAAAGGAATGAAATGTTGAGATATTTAAATGCGGGGGAATCCCATGGGAGAGGTCTCATGGCGGTGGTGGAAGGAGTTCCGTCCGGTTTGCCGGTCACGGCCGAAGAAATTAATGCAGATTTGATCCGCCGGCAAGGCGGATATGGTCGTGGCGGCCGGATGCGCATTGAAAAAGACCGTATTGAATTTATTTGTGGAGTTCGAAAAGGGAAAACTTTGGGAAATCCCTTAGGACTGTTGATCTGGAATAAAGACTGGGAAAACTGGAAAGACATCATGGCGTCAGAACCTGGTCCCCCCTCTACTGAACGCGTGGTGACTCGTCCACGACCGGGCCATGCAGATTTGGTTGGAGCCATCAAATATGGGCATCGGGATATCCGCAATGTGCTGGAAAAGGCCAGTGCTAGGGAAACAGCCATCAGAGTGGCCATTGGTGGGGTGGCGAAGTCGTTGCTCGCCCAGTTTGATATACGGGTGGTGAGTTATACCATGGACATTGGAGGAGTTGCGGCCCCCAGCCCAATTGACCCGTTGATGGCATATGAACATGCAGAACAATCTGACGTACGATGCCATGACCCGGAGACGGCAAAAAAAATGATTGAACAGATTCGGGCAGCCAAGCATAAAGGGGACTCCTTGGGAGGCATTTTTGAAGTCGTGGTCACGAACGTTCCGATTGGGCTAGGGACTTATGCTCAATGGGATCGGCGACTGAGTGCTCGCTTGGCATTTGCTGCGATGAGTATTCAAGCTATGAAGGGGGTCGAAATTGGAATGGGCTTTGAGTCGGCTCGCCGTTTTGGCTCTGAAGTGCACGACGATATTTACTTTGATAAAGCCACAGGACAATTTATCAGAAAGTCGAACAATGCTGGAGGGTTAGAAGGCGGCATTACCAATGGGCAACCGATTGTCCTGCGAGTGGCCATGAAGCCCATCGCGACTCTCTACACTCCCAAAGACAGTGTGGATATCGAAACCAAAGAACCGTTTGAGGCCACCGTGGAGCGTTCGGATATTTGTACTGTTCCGGCTGCCGGTGTTGTCGGAGAAGCGGTAATTGCATATGAAATGGCCAATGCCCTAATTGAAAAATTTGGCGGAGATACGTTGGATGAAATGAAAAAAAGCTTTGAGGCTTATCAAGAGTATGTCCGCACGTTTTAGGTATTTTGCCCTGAGCTCCTATCGTGGCAGTTTTTTTTCGTTGCTTGTAATGAGACCGTTTTGTGGTGACTTCCGCTAGATGAAGATCTCTGAACTCTCGCATCACGTTCCGGTTTCTTTAGGAGACCGGAGCTACCACGTTCTGATCCAACCCCATATTCTGCCTCAGATTGGCCGTGTGCTTCAGGATGTTGGATTATCCGGGCAAGTTGCCATTGTGACCAATTCAATCGTCAATGAGCTCTACGGTCGGGTAGTTCTCCGGTCCTTAAAGCGGTGCGGGTTTTCTCCATTTCTTGTGGTGATTCCCGATGGAGAAAAAGCCAAATCCATGTTTTGGCTGTCAAAAATACTGGATGAACTGGTCGCGCAACGACTTGAACGCCAGGAAGTGGTGTTGGCGTTAGGTGGGGGGGTCGTGGGAGATGTGGCAGGGTTTGCGGCCTCTGTCTACCTGCGCGGTGTTCCCTTTGTCCAAGTGCCGACGACATTGGTGGCTCAGGTAGATTCGAGCGTGGGTGGAAAAACAGGGGTCAACCATCCAATAGGGAAAAATTTGATCGGCGCGTTTTATCAGCCACGTGTCGTTGTTGTTGATCCGCAGGCGTTGCAATCTCTTCCAAAACGTGAATGGGTCGCAGGGTTAGCGGAAGTGATTAAGTATGGCATGATTGCCGATCCGAATTTTTTTGAATATTTAGAACAACATGTTGATGGCTTACGAGATCAAGCAGAGGATGTTATCCCTACAGTCATTCGGCGGTGTTGTGAAATTAAAGCCGAAGTAGTGGGTGGCGATGAACGGGAATCGGGGCGCCGCCGCATTTTGAATTATGGTCATACCGTAGGCCATGCACTGGAAACCTGGGGACGCTATAGAACATGGATTCATGGAGAGGCGGTGGGAATTGGCATGGTGCAGGAAGCCGCAATGGCGCAATTTTTAGGGATGTGCACTAAGGAGATTGTGGAACGGCAACGCGACTTGATTCAGGATGTCGGGTTGCCCATTGCCATGCCCTCAATGACATTTATGGATCTCTGGGGGGCCATGCAACACGACAAAAAGGTCGTAAAGGGTCAAATCAACTGCGTGGTACCCACCACAATCGGTAAGGTCCAAGTTGTGCCCCTTGTTCGTCAACGTATTCGTCAATGGTTTACTGCCAGTCAGTCCTCCCGTGGTAAACGATTGGAGCCTGTTCCACAGGCAGTAAGCCGTCCATGTCTATCCAAGAAAAAATAATATGGCTCCGATCCGTCCTTCGACCATAGAAGACCTCAAGCACCTTGTTCGGGAACGAACCCGTGAAGTGCAGATTCTTCACCGGATCAGTGAATCCATTAGTAGTACTTTGGAGCTGGAAACGGTATTAAAGCAAATCGTGGAAGTGGTAGTGGAAGTGACGAAGGGGGATGCCTGTCTGTTGTATCTGATCTCTGAAACAACAGACGAGCTTATTCTGCGTGCATCAAAAAATCCTCATCCCCGGCTCATCGGGAGGATATCTATTGGTCTGGGCGAAGGGATAACAGGATGGGTGGCACGAGAAAAAATTCCAGTGGTGATTTCCCGCAATGCAAGTGATGACGCCAGATTTAAGTTTTTTCATCGTCTGCCGGAAGATCGCTATCAGGCGTTTGTGTCAGTTCCCATTACAAGTAAGGGGAAAATGGTCGGAGTCATCAATGTTCAGCATAAGCGGCCAAAGCGGTATGCCGAAGAAACGCTAGCCCTCTTACTGACGATTGCGAATCAAGTTGGCGGAGCCATTGCCAATGCCAGATTATACGAGGATATGCGGCAGAAAGCGCGTCGACTTGAAACCCTTTCCCAAGTATCGGAAACGGTGGCTTCTAATCGACTGATAGAGGATGTGCTGCAATTAATTGTGACCATGACGGCTCAGCTGATGAATTCAAAAATCTGCTCGATCATGCTTGTCGACCAGGCTTCGGGGGAACTTCGGATTGCTGCCACTCAAAGCCTGAGTGATGCGTACCGGCGGAAGCCACCGTTAAAGGTTGGGCAGAGCATGAGTGGTCGGGCTGTGCAGGATCACCATCCGGTGTATGTCTCGGATGTGAAGGCGGAAGACGGATATTTTTATCAGGATTTGGCGAAACAGGAAGGATTGCATTCCTTATTGTCCATTCCCATGCTCATGAAGGAAAATCCGATTGGGGTGATAAATGTATACACTTCCAGTTATCATGCGTTTTCAGATGAAGAGGTTACCACGCTTCAAGCCATTGCGAATCAATCCGCCGTCGCCATAGAGCACACTCGGCTTATGGAAAAGTCGTTTGAGATGCAGGAGGCCCTGGAAGTGCGAAAATTGGTTGAGCGTGCTAAGGGATTTTTAATGGCGTCTAGGGGATTGTCAGAGCCTGAAGCGTTTCGTCTCATGCAACGACAAAGCATGAATCTTCGAAAATCCATGAGAGAAATTGCGGATGCGATTATCCTCGCTGAGGAACTTCAACGGGCGACTCAATAGGATTCCCTAAAACGATTCATCATGGACATAGGAATTTGAGGAGAGGTTCTTTGAACGGATTCTTCATCGCTTGTATAATACTCTGAAGGGCGACAACGACGTCTTCCTGTATATTTTAGCTCAAAGGACAATGGCGTCCTCGGTTCCGCTGGGACAGAGGACGTTTTTTTTATTATGATGCTTCGATTAGCGATGGTGCAGATGAATGCGGTGGTTGGGGATCTAGAGGGGAATACGCGCACAATTTGCGGATGGATTCGGGAGGCCAGAAAAGCCAAAGCGGATGTGGTTGTCTTCCCGGAATTGGCGGTGTGTGGATATCCTCCAGAAGATCTTCTCCTCATGCCGCAGTTTCTATTTGATATTAGTCGGATGCGGGACCGTATTGTCAAAGTCACGACGGGAATTATGGCAGTAGTGGGAAGCGTGATGGAATCTGATCGTCCTGCTCAACATTCCATCCGAGACGCCGGGCATGATCGAAGGAAGCCTTTGAATGCGGCGTGGGTTTTGGTCAATGGTCAGGTGAAAAGATCGTATGCCAAATGCAAGCTCCCCAATTATGGGGTGTTTGATGAAGAACGATATTTTCAACCGGGACGAACCAGTCCGGTCTACTGCCTGGGCCCGTTACGAATTGGAATCAATATTTGTGAGGATATATGGTTTGCCGATGGTCCGGCCAGCCGGCAAGCTGCGTATGGCGGCGCTCATCTGGTCCTAAACCTCAATGCCTCCCCTTATCACGTCGGGAAAACCCAAAATCGTGAACGGATGTTAGCCGTTCGGGCGAAAGCTAACGATGTCATGGTCAGTTATACCAATATGGTCGGAGGACAGGATGAGTTAGTCTTTGATGGGAATAGCCTCGTGATGGACTCCACCGGTCTGGTGCTTTCGCGGGCAAAGGCCTTTGAAGAAGATCTCTTGCTTACCGACCTCAAGATTCCGTCAAAACGAAAGGGGCTTGGAAAAGTATCTGGAGTTGATGTCGATGGTGTTCGGATTCCGATGATTCGCATAGGCTGGAC
>JACDDF010000250.1 GCA_013817135.1 Nitrospirales bacterium | reverse complement strand
AAACACAAATCTGGATCGCTGTGTCAGTCTATGTCTCAGTGGCCATCGTGAAAAAGCGTCTCAACATCCTGGCGAGTCTCTAGGAAATGTTACAGATCCTGAGTCTCACAATGTTCAAAAAAATCCCTTTCAATCAATTGCTGGCAAAATCTGTTGCCGAGGAGGTGCAAGTCGCACTCGATAACCAGTTGAATTTATTCGAATAAGATTTGGACACTACTGATCTGCCACCTATGTTTACGGCATGTACCCCTTTCGGTACTTCCCCACCTCACACCAGTCAAAGGTTTCTAGAACCTACGATTTCTGCCTCTTTCTTTTTTCTCTTTACAATTAGTAGCTTAGTTTGCATTCCTGGCTGGTCAGAAGCAAAACACGATCAACGGCATCAAGGTTGCTTTTATGTTTGAACAAGAGCAGGTAACAGGCGACTGACCAAAGAGAGAGGCTACACCATGGAAGGTATTTTACTCATCATCATCAGCTGCGTAAGTCTGTTGGGACTGGTTTCTTTGTATTGGTTATGGCGACCATAGGCATGAACCCTAATTAGGAGAAAGAAGTCCGTACCATGCTATCTCTAACGACTTCCATGCTCCCGATTGAATAGGTCAATTAGGATGACTTATTGCCCACTTATCCATATCGATTTCATGGTGCTGGATATTTGGATTGCGTTCGATGTGAACATTTTATCCGGCTGGTGTCTTTTTCGAACAAAGAAGTCTGATGTTCGGACTGCCCCAAAGTTTTAGCAAATTCTGTGAGCTACAACTCCTAAATGTCCTAAAGGAGAGAAAAGAGATGAACCACCCCATGACCATTAGTCGATCACGTGAGGAGGGAATGTATCTACTTCGAGAAGGCGATTGTGTGTACCCTCAGAATGCCAACGGGTTCGAACATCAGGGAGAACAACAGGGTATTTTTTTCTGTCGAAGACAACCAGGGTAAAGAGCCATGTAGTTTAAAGTTCTCGCCAGGATTTCCGGAAGCTGAAAACTCAGATTCGAATAATTAATAGGAACGGCGCGATCGAATTCCGATGTACCGATTGCCAAATAGTGCCGGGATTCACAAGGAAAGCACCATGCATTGAGATACGGGTAGAGCTTTACAGCTCAAACCACGGGGACAGACTCCGAACAGGAAAATTGCCCTTCGCGTGGCTCTTGAAGTAACAGCCTTTTCCTTAACCCCTCGCCCGATCCCCCACTCCTCTCACTTTCTCACAATCTCCGATTTCCCGGTCTCTTTGGTTTTACGCAAAAATGAACCGTAAAGAAAGCCGATGCCGTGCAAGATTCCTCCGTGAATCCTGACGGCATCGGCTACCAAGTTGACATCCCCTTGAACATGCCTGGGGATCCGGCCGAGGTTCATTCCCTTATATTGAGTCAGAAACCACAGGCATTGTGGTACCGGGATCCCTCACTTGCACATTCACCTTTTTCACTGAACCCGGATGGGAATATAAGCCCGATTGTTCGAACCATTCACCTCATTGATATCGTTGTCTTCATCAACAATGATTCCCAGCCAGTAATTTTGGCCCGCATTCAGAAAATTGGGAATGATCACCGGAATTGTGCTGGTTAACACGTCGGCAGGATGAATCGAGCCAAAGGTTCCCCCACCAATACGTGTATCGCTATAACTAATAAAGTCATTGCTTGAGACATAGAGTCCAAAACTCACATTGGCATGAGTCTGTTTCCCATTATTTTCGATCGTAAATTCAGGCCGTACCACACTTCCCCGATTCACTCGATACCCCGGCTCCCCGGCGATCGTAATACCCGTCAGCGTCCCGGTGTTGGCACTATTACGGACTCGCACCCGGTCATGACTTGAATACTCGCCGCTGGCTCCGGTTCTTCGCCAGTGCGAGGCGGACACATCGTTAAAGGAGGAGCTTTGTGACCCATAAAGCACTCGCGCCCCATGCGAAGCATCTTCCCCGAAATACGTGATAGCTGACCCACCATTGGCGTGATCGTGGCGCCAGGAATCACCCATGACATTGTATTCCCAATTGACATGCATCAGGCCAAGATAGTGTCCGGCCTCGTGCACGATGACCGCATCGATGGGACGGCTTGACCCGGTGTAGGTAAAATTGGCGTTTTTGTTTTGGGAAGTAGTCCAGGACCGCCCGGTGGAATCCAGCACAATATCCACTTCGTCCAGGCCATAATGCCATCCAAATAACCAGTAGCAGTGATAGCGCATGCGGGCCTCTCCTGGTGGGGAAATACTTTCGGCCCAGATTTCATTTTGTCCATTTCCACTCCCCACCCCACCAGTTTCGGTCGTATGGTTGATCGTAAACGGCGAGGGGTTTGTGTTAGTAATATTCACACCTCGTTGGGCTGCCTGCAGGACACTCCCGGCCGGGAAACTGCCCGTATTTATCCGTGCGGTCGTGGAGTTTCCACCCCACCGCAATTTCTTGCCACTATCCCCATCACATTCCAGCCAGGATGCCGAGAATGCGGGAGAACTACACAACACCGCAAAAACCATAGGTACGAAAACTTTTTTCATATTCATTATCGAAGTCCCTCCTTAGCATGAATGTCGTAGCGTTCTTCATCGCTTATCTTAGGTAATGCTTCATCCTTGGCTTCGAGAGCCAAAACCTCATTGTCAGGCACTTCGAACCGTTCTTTCACATTCGCCATCACTATTGGGGATTGAGGATCGCCCACCCGTTTATTCCACTCACGTATGGCGTCAAAGAATACGTCGGGAGTCAGCGCAGCCTCATAGACTTCCATGGGATGAGCCTCTGGTTCTTCGGTCACATCTTTTTGGATCGGCAGGTTCTGATTGCCCAGATTGACTGTCGTGACCTTCGGAGCTTCCCGGTCATAGCGTGCCTGCAGATCTTTCAAGCTTTGTCTGCTCTCCCGGCTCACCCGATCGATATAGGCCTTCATGTCAGGGCGTTCCAACAAGGCTTTAAACGATGGGCGTGGTATTTCCATCACATTGAGATCGAACCGCGGTTTACCACCAACGCGTAAGGTTTTGCGTGCTTCCACAACCGGCACTCCCCAACCATTCAACACCTGATTTTCATGAATACGAAATCTTCCCTCGACACATTCCACAAGCTGGCAGTCGTCGATCTCTCCTCCTTTGACGAACAAAACATCGGTTTGGCCAAGGGCAAACGCAGGCGCGGTCGAAACCATGTAGACACCACCCTGCCCATCGGCCCCACCGGGGATTCGGAGGATGACTTTTTTGTCCGACACTTCACCTCTCAACACTTCCAGAACCTGATACGTCACGAATGTATGGGGAAGACCCTGTGGTTGCTCTTTCGTCGGTTCTGAGTTTCGATATTCGATATCCACCACCTGGCCGTACATAATCAGGCTCGCCTCACGGACTTTAGATTGAAGACCGCCTTCGCCCGCATCGTTAGGACTATGTCCCCATGCTGACGAATTGATGACCACCATGCCAAGGATTACGGCTATTTTGAACAACCCATTGAGTTTCATAGAATGCCCTTTCTCTTTCATTTGCGTGGATGCGAAATTGATGGAACCGTGACAAATCCGAATTCATTTACGGATCCCCGAAGATATCGTGCGTCCGATTCCTGCGTTGCATCTGAATCTTGTACATCTGCTTTCTGACCATGCACCCTCCTTGGTGAGTTAATGTGAAAAAATCATTCTGCATCTTGCTATAGCAACCTCAATGCCAGAATCTTCAGTGAACGAAGAATACTGCAGCTGGCGAAAATTCCCCATATTCTTGGGCAATTTGAATACATTTCAATCCGGATGTAGTTCGATCAACTCATCTTTACCGGGGAAAGAAAACGAGATGAGATACGAATCGTATCCGTTCAGATACGCACACCGACTTTTTAAAAGACGATCCTTCTGCCCATCCTTTTCCCTCATCGCCAACCGTTCGTCTATTTATTTCCATGCATCCATCGACACAGGAAGGCCCTGGAACCATACAGACTGGTTCCCCAAAACGATGAGGCGAAAACGAGATGATCCAGCTCTACGGGACAGAACAAGGGGTACACTTCACAAATTATTGGAAGAGCAATAAACCGAAACCAACGGGATAAGGCAGCCGCACGGAAAACTGTTGTACAGCTTTGGCACTTCATAAAGGAAACGATGCCTGGAATCGTTCTCTGAGGATGAGATTGAGGTGATTTCCCCAATGAGCCAGGATAGCTCATGGCCGGATGGTGAAAACGTATCAGGCAATCGGCAGAAGCCTCTTCAGGACCATCTCGGAATGCTGGGGGTCTAAAGACATGTGAGGGCAAGAGCCCCACATTGAGTCAGGTTTTCAAGCGAACGTCGCCACCACACGCTCACAGAACATTTCTACCTGAAAATACCCCGGCTTCATGGGAAGTCGACCCCCACTAGAATGCCAAACCATCGTCGCATTGATATTCTACAATCGCCAGTGCGGCCATTGCTGGCTGAGACCAACAACCGATCAGGAGGGGAACACTGACGGCAATGATCCTGTACTCAAACCATGGAGCGAGGACAAGCTGATTCGCTCGATCTTTTATCGTCGTCAACTCACAAACTCATGGCACATTCACACCCTGGAAGCAGGAAGAGAACAAGCACCGATTCATTAGTGTTGGACAATGGGAGGAATGAACCCAGTGAAGGAGAGGAATAGCACCACTCCTCGGGAAGCTTCAGCTCCCCGATGTTTGTAAATAGCCTCGCAGCAAATCTCTTCGCGTCACGATCCCAATCAATTTCCCCTTCGAATCCACGACGGGCACCCGAAACACACAATTATTCTGCAGAAGATTTAAAAGCCTTAGGACATGGGTCGCTTGCGTGACTG
>JACDDF010000249.1 GCA_013817135.1 Nitrospirales bacterium | reverse complement strand
CTTATTCAACCCCATCGACGTCTTGCTTTGCCAATATTTAAGTTTTGTGTGTCACCAACTCTATCTTCTTATCAAACCTCGCAGCAGTAACCGGGGAAGTTTCCATCAACAAAATATTTCCTGATCCACCCATAAAGCCAACCTCCGATTCTGCCGAAATAATACATTAGAGAGCCAGTTCGACATAATGGCAGACCCAACATCTTGAACAACCCCTCTCGGCTTGGTTTCGGTAACCAGACTTTCTACTCACATGGTAAGCGAAAGAAGTGCAATCAGTTTCAGGGCATTGCTGCATATTCTGCTCGATACAAGCCGGTGGAGGTCAACTCAGGTCTTAAAATGACAAACAAAATTCCACCACATCCCCGATTCATATCGCGTTTTGCGCTTTTATTAACACGGTAGGGACCTTTACAGGCATAGGATTCATTGATGGATTTCACTCTGATATTCGTTGTGCTGTTGATATGTCTTACACTCGGGGCCATTGTGCTCACCTTAAGCCTGAGTCCTCCAGCGAATAAGAAAAAAGAAGAAAACCGGATCCAAGGCACAAGTTTCATTCCATCACAAATGTTCATGGGTAGCGATGGGCTTGGAGGCATTGCCGTGAACGACCAAACTCTCCAAATTTGCCTGCTACATACTCCTGCGGTCCCCCCACGCTTGCTTCATATTTCAAGCCTGGTCGGTTCGTTTTTAGTGATTAATGGAGAAGTTCTTCAAGAAATGTTACGAACGCGCCCAAAAGCACTTATCTCATTTCAAAAACTCATGCACTCGAACGCGGAAGGACTGATAAAAAGTTGGCAGACCTCCTCTCCCCAAAAGGATAACCAGCGAATCGACCTCATTGTGTGGATCCACGATAAAGACCAACCGTTCCATGTTGTCAACTTCCTCGATATGGAAACCAAAGAAGGGGGCATTCTCTATGAAAAATCCTTAAGTACGGCAACGCATTGGCACAATGTTTTGTGTGGACTGATACACCAGGCCGATCAACTTGCCCGCCGCCAGCCCGAACCCGACGAAAAGGAAACGGAAAGTCCATTAGCGTCGGTGGCCGATGAATTGGAAAAATTAGGTGACTTAGTCGAAAAGCAAATCATGACACCACAAGAATTCATCATCCAGAAAGAAAAACTTCTCGCCGGCAGGACCTAACCTCTTTTTTCTCTCCTCTTCAGGCATTCCCTCACAAATTCAAAATCTATTCTCCCGGGTATTTCTCTAAAAATTCGGCCATGTCTTCTTTTTTCCGTTCATCGGATAAGAGGGGGTAAGAGGGAAGACCGTCGAAGAACCCATCCACGAGTGAATCCCGGGCCGGATACGACCATTTATTCCAACACGAACAAGTTTCGTTCGGGATTTTGGCAGGATTGATTCCAGGCGCAACCCATGGGCATCACCAATAGCACGCTGACCATCCCCTTCAAATGGGGAATGGTGTAGGCCACCAATTTTGACGTTCCCTACATCTTTATACTCATTGAGCCCGGTTCTCATTCCGTACCCTCTGACCTCCAAAACAAGGAAAGCTCTCTCATGCGCCAATCACGTGGATTCACCATCGTCAAATATGTGGGGATTATCCTTGGAATTCTTCTGTCCTATGCATTTGTTTCAGAGTGGAATAGCTCCTCCCGGCTACCTGACCTCATTCAAGCCATCCAAGACCGTGACCTTTCCTTAACACATCAATTAGTGGACAAAGGATTGGATGTGAATCAGCGCACACCACAAGGAGCCACACCTCTCCATTTCGCTGCAAGATCGGGACAATTTACGATGGCTCAACTCCTGTTACAAAATGGGGCAGACCCTGGGGCCATTTATCAATCCGAATGGACCCCACTGCATTTCGCCGCGAAGGGGGGGCATGTGGATATCGCCGACCTCCTACTCCAACACGGTGCCCTTGTGGATGGCCTTGAAGGGAACATCACACCCCTCCACATCGCCGTCCAAGAACATCACCGACGCATGGCATTATATCTGCTCGCTCACGGCGCCACCGTTCAGACTTCTTTTAAGGAAGGGTGGACTGCGCTGCACGTCGCCGCCCAAGCCGGAGATACCGACATGACTCGCCTACTCCTGGATTCCGGGGCCCCTATCGATGCCACCAATACCATTGGCCTGACGCCGCTCCATTCTGCCGCCCTTTCCGGCCAACGAGATCTGACTTACTATCTGCTGTCTCGTGGAGCCACATGCTCTCTTCCCATACATCCACTCCAAAACTCCTCGTCTGCCAATTTCAGTCGACTGTATGCCGCTCTCCAGGAAATTCTCCAGCACTGCCCTAATCATCTGGCTTCCTAAGTCTTTGCCGTAAAGTCCTTACGGCCGTTTTTTTTTATTCGTTTTCTCATCTTCTTAAGGACATCAGGTGAACCCACTGGTGGCATCCAGGTATTCATTGTAAGATCCTGGAAAGGTCTACCTACCAATGTGTATTCAGACAAAATTAGTGATCAGATAATTCACCTCAAGATTGTCTGTATTGGGGATCCAAACATGAGCTGGATGTCTTTTGCCCTGTTGGCTGCGCTCAGCGAATCCCTGAAAGACCTACTGAGTAAGCAGGGACTACGATCCGTCTCACCTCAACTGGCCGCATTCGCTGCTTGTGCCACTCCCATTCCATTGCTACTCGGTATTTTGCTGTTCACTGATTCAATTCCCCCACTGGGACCTCACTATATTTCCGCTCTCCTGTTTGGCGGCACCTTAAATATCCTGGCCATGATCCAATTCATGAGGGCCTTACAAAGTTCCGATCTTTCCTTGGCCATTCCCTTCATTTCCTTAACCCCCCTTTTTTTATTAATCACCTCACCTCTCCTGGTGGGAGATATGCCAACGACACAGGATATTGCGGGCATTGCCTGTATTGTGGCTGGAGCGTATGTCCTACACATTCAGTCGGTGCACCGGGGTTTGTTCGGGCCATTGGTCGCCATCTTCCAACAACCAGGTCCCAGACGCATGCTGTCGGTGGCCTTCATCTATAGTCTCACGTCCAACTTCGACAAGATCGGCGTACAAAATTCTTCGCCACTATTTTGGAGTCTTTCCATTACGAGTGTGATGACGTTTGGATTTATATTAGGACTCCGTTTCTTGCCACAACCTCCCCATGTCATGCCTCATTCGCGCACCGTCGGAATCCTTATACTCATCGGCCTGTTTCAAGGCATCGGCCTTCTCCTCCATAGTACCGCGCTCAACCTTGGTCCTGTTCCTTCCGTGATCGCCGTCAAGCGGTCCAGCATGTTCTTTGCCGTGATATGGGGCATTCTCTTTTTGAGGGAAAGATATGTTGGCCAGCGGTTAGCCGGTGCTGTCTTGATGATGATCGGGGTTGGAGTGTTAGGATTTGGACAAGCAGGGTAACCCTGTCAGCCCCATGAATAGCCGGAAAAACCGGAGGTGAAAGAGGACGACCGATATTTATTTAATGGGGAGAGAGGAAAGATCTGCAACCGAGACCAGCGGACCTGGAAAGATTCCGAGCAAAACCACACCGGCAACTGCGCAGGCCAACACAAACGATACCTGGGGAGAAAGAACAAGTCGGGTATGCAATTCTTGTTCGGAGGATGGCTCACGCATATACATCACCATAACAATGCGCAAATAGAAAAAAGCCGAAATGGCCGCAACGATCAACAAACACTGTCAATCAGATTAACGCCTTATCGAAATTAAGGGGCCAGCCACCCTTTATCAGCGCGCGCTTTCACATTTCCTTACTCGACAGAATTTTGCGGACACTCCATCGTACTCCATACGGCAAGGACCTAGAGACTGGTTTGAGAACCACCACAACCCGAAAGCCGGAGGAGGATGGCCTTTACTGCCTTGGCGAGTTTCGGAAGGTCTTTCTGCGTAATATCCCATACCGCATCTAGGTCGATCCCTAGATAATCATGAACTAACACGTTCCGATATGCCCCGATCTCCGACCACTCGATGTCTGGCTCCGCCGCCTTGGCCGTATCGGAGAGGCGCTGCGTCGACTCTGCAAGGACTTGCAAATTTCGAAGCACGGCATCTTGTAGTGTATGCGAGGCTCTAAACTCTTCATATCCTTGAGCCGTGTTCTCTTGAATCTTGGCGATGCAGTTCACGTTATGATTCAGGTAGACTGAATCATCCTTCATAATGGCACAGCCTCACGAAGAACACGATCGCGAAGATATGGATTGAGAGCTTTTTCCGTCACCACATCCACCCGCCGACCTAAACTCTCTTCGAGTTCCAAAATCAACCCAGCAGGAAACCACGCGCTCGTGGTTGGCCCTTTTTCAATAAGCAAATCAATATCGCTGTCTGGCGTGGCCTCCCCACGTGCCACAGACCCGAAGATGCGAACATTGTACGCACCGTGCTTGGCTGCGATTCGCAGAACATCTTCTCGCTTGTCGGTCAAAAGTGCCTGTAGTTCCCTCACAGCTTCTCCTCCGGATTACGAATATACCCCCACGCCCACCGACCCTTCTTAGAATATAGAACCATGCCGCTTCAATCAAATCAACACTTATCGACATGACGGACTTAGGCCTGAGTTATCCCACTGGTCTACAGATCAACATAGGGTGCCCCGTCCCCCCCTCTCCTCACCTCTGAGCCACTCCACCTGCCGTCCAGCCCCAAGGATGGACGCGCACATCCCCTACCAGGGCTTGTGTGAACTCCTCAAGGGGACTCGCCTGCTGTGGCCCGCATCCATCCCCTTCGAAAAACCGGGCTGGGCATCAATGGTGGTGGGCCATTTTACCAAACAATTCTGCCCTTCTGAACCCACCAGGCCATTGAACCACCGCCCCAAGGCAGAACACAGGGCATCAG
>JACDDF010000248.1 GCA_013817135.1 Nitrospirales bacterium | reverse complement strand
ACCAAGGCCACGGCTTCTCGCTTAAATTCTGGACTGTGATGCCTGCGTGTTCGTTTCATTCCACACCTCGTTTCGAATTATTATATAATTCTTAACTCGGTGTCCGGTATCGCAGGGGACGATCAATGAGAATTGTAGAAGGAGGGTGTGGTTGGAGAAGTAATGTTACTAGGCAGATAAAGCGGAGTGTTCCATCTGAAAGATGATAGGCCATAAATGGATAGTCGGACCCTTTTTCTCTCCACTCAAGACGGATTTTGTTTTCATTGGTCGGATCTGGTCTTAAAAGGAAATCATCAAAAAAAGGAGCGACTTGCCGAACTTGGTCCCGTATGGATTCATAGTAACTTTTAAACGATCCATATTTTAGGCTATACAAAAACGCAGCTAAATTTGAGGCGTCAGATCGAAGGTAAAGGTTGTCATTAATGTCCCCAATGCTTTTTACCTTTGCGGTATCGCTAGTGTCGTGAAAGTGGTAGACCTTCCAACTTTTGAGTGCAGGGAAAACGTACCTAGATATTGGGGATATGTCTGGAGATAATTTGCTTTCTTTGTGTCCCTTGCCCAATGGTTCAGCATGTCGATCGACAGAATTGCCCCAAAAGAGATTTTGTTCTTTTTCAAAAAAAAGAGAGCCGTCTGCTGCAGGAGCCAAAACGCAAAAATATCCGTTGGCCCCAAAGTGCAGTTCCACCTCTATTTTGTCTGTGACCTTTTCTCCGAAATGTAAAAATGTTCCTGCTCCACCACCTCGTGCAATTGAATTCTGAAGATTTCCCTCCACCATTTCATTTAACAGTTTAAACGCCCCAATGAAATTACTTTTGCCGACACCATTGGGACCAATGAGGACGTTCAACGGGCGTAATTCTAGTTCGAGTTCCCGGATGGATTTAAAGCCTTTAAGAATGATTTTATTGAGCTTCATTTATAAATTTAATCTTTAATTATTAATTTTAGTATTTCTCTTACTCAGAAAGCTCAATTCAAATAAGGCTACTTTTTCCCTTTATCTAAGTCAAACACAGTGTTGAACCGTTTGTTATCTTTGAGTTCAGCCATAAGCGTGATGGCTGGGGGTTGGGTCTTCTTCAAGGTAGGCCATTTTGATGTGGCTGAGATAATCCTTCGGTACATCCTTCCGGTTCGCTTCGATATCTATCTTAAATAGTTTGGCGGCATTCAGATCAAAGACTTTGGCTTTGCCCCCATTTGTCAAATCAGGATAGCGGTGTGTTTTTCGAATATTACTCATAACTCTGAAAGAAAAGATTAAGAATCGACCGTTCTGTTAAAGGTATTTGGTGCTGGGCCATCTTGGAATCAAGATGTCCCGAAAGGCTTAAGGGTTGGAGAGGTCGCGAAGTATCTTCTTCGCAAGAATTTCATTGATTTCGCGGTGACGCGGTATGGGCTGCGTCATGCCGATTTTTGGTTTATGTTAGATGTCGTGTTTGGCGCCATGGCGGATCAGAATGCATTCCACACTTTCGATTGTATCGATCAAATCCTTTCGCTTCATCCGACTTCGATTTCTTCAACTTTCTTGATACCGGGAAGATCAGCCTTGCTGAATTCTCTGTATAAATCCAAAAGGTGTGCTTTGAGATCTTCGAGATTTCCCCCTTGGGTCCAATGCTCCGGATAATCATTCAGATAACCGAGGTAGTTTCCGTCTGATTCTTTCCAATAGGTGAATTTTTGTTTCATGTGTTTTGCAATGGTTGATTTGGAAAAGTTTCAAAAAAGCCTAAGAATTTATGTGGTCACCCAACCGTAGGCATGGTGGCTGGGAGTTGGGCCTTCATCAAGATAGGCCATTTTGATGTGGCTGAGATAATCCTTCGGTACATCCTTTCGTTCGGCTTCGACATCCACCTTAAATAGTTTCGCCGCATTGAGACCAAAGATCTTGCCTTTCAGATCTTTGGTTAAGGCCGGATAGTGATATTTTTCCTGGAGATCATTCGGAATTTGAAACCGCCGGAAGGCTTCGATCTGCCATTGAGGCGTGCCGTACCAAATCGAATCCGTTCCCCAGAGAAGATGATCTTCACCGAATGCCAGCAGAATTTGTCCGAGCAGGTGGGCGCAGACGACCGGTTCGGTGATGACCAGTTGGCCAAAGGTGGAACCTAGTTCCATGTACACATTGTTGAGCTTCGGTTGCTTTTGTTTTAAACGGCAAAATTCGCTGGTCCAGGGAATCTCACCTTTTTTGGCTTCCTCAAGATTAATGCGGGAGGTGCCAAGAAATCCGGAATGGTAAATCAAGAAATTTAATTTTGGGAAATCTTTTGCAGCCTGGAGGATGTCGCGGGGATGGTTGTAATCGGGCACGGGGCCAAGCGGCAGGCCTTTGTGCGCGCAAATATTGTTAATGTTGAGGGCCTGCGCTTTTTCAAGCATGGGGTAGGCGATCTTTTCATCGCTCAGCCACCAGCCATGCTCGAAGCCTTTCGGCGGGGACCCCGTATAACATTTCCAGGCATCGACTTTGAACGTCTCCGCTTGCTGAACCATGTACTCGAGATCGACCTTACCTAACTGGGGCATGACCAGCCCATGGGCGAGCATGCGCTGGGAGGCAGTGAGACGATTGATTGCATCCCGGATATGCGTCATTTCTTTTGGCGGCACGACAGCTTCCCATGGATAGGGGCCGGGTGGCGTGCTGATGAGTCCGATAGAAGTGTCGCTATCCAGAAAGACTTCTTTGATGTAGTTTTCCAGGCTCAGGTCTTCCATCGTTCCACGATCGCCGGAGAGCTTGGGATTCAGGCCCATCTCTTTTGCCCGGCGGCGCAACCCCAGGAGCCCTTCTTTCCAGCCAGGCTGGTTGAAGGAGGAACTGACGTAATGAGTCTGCACATCGAAGATGAACGGGATGTCCCCTTTGAGTGCCTGAACCGCCTGGAGTTCCGCCGCTTCGACATCCAGCACGTCAAAGAATTTGCCGAACACCTGGTTCATGGCCAGAAAGGCCAGCGCCATTCCACCCGTGGTTTTGAGGAAATCCCGCCGGTTCATGCCGAGATGGCTGCTCAGCCGTGTGCTGCTTTGGTTGATCAGCCACTCGACCTGGTGTTGTTTGATGGACTGTGGAGGCGGGAGAAATTCTTCGCTGGAGACGACCTGTGTGGGAACCGGTGAGGTCGAGGTGTATCCTTGCTGGATATGGCTGGGTGTTCGACGGCTCATAGGCCAATTGTGCGCGATCCGCGCTACCGAGGGCAATACTGGAAGAGCAGGATGAACAGCGCTCCAGGAATTATTTTGAACCGAATTCAAACATCTTAATTAACGGCTTTTCCTCGTGTTCAATCAAATCATAGTCCGATGGTTTACCGGACTTGTATAGAGGGAACAGTTCACTGGTTCGTTGGGAGGAGGATGCTTCGGATTCGGATGGTTGTGGAGTTCGCCAGCCCAACGGAGGAGTGGGGGGTGGCAAACGCCAGTCCTGTTTCTCTTCTTGGGGAATTCTCCATCGTTTTGATTCGAGCAGATTTTCCGAAAGAGGAGACCGGTAGGAGTCTTCATCCGGTAGCGACAGATGGGTGCCGGATTTTTCAAGGGCAGCCGCTGCGAGGATTACCGGGAGGAGGACGACCACGCCCATCAACCCTAAAGAGGTAGGCGGCTGCCTCTCTTCATGAAAATGTCCTGCGGCCGTCATGGTTTCGTGGCCATATCCTTTCTCCACTCGACCCCCTTGAACCAGTATTTATGAGCGGAGCTCAGCCAGGTGTCGACGTCATGGCTGATTATCCACGCGTTAAGAAAGTTGATAAAGTCGGGATCCCCCTTGTGAACGGCAAACCCGGATTTGGTTTCGAGCAGGGGTTTCGACAGAGGTTCATCGACGATTTCTGGATGATCCAGTGCTAAAACGGTGGTAATGGCTTCGTGCTCGACGTAGCCATGGACCTTTCCGGTTTTGACGGCCTCTATGGCTTCCTGACTGGTGGCGAAGGTTTTGAGTGTGGCTTTGGAAAAGACCCGCCGTGCCAGATCTTCGGAAATGGTCCCGGTCACCGTCGCGATGATGGTGTCTGGCCTGTCGAGATCCTTGGGGCCCTTAAAGTTCTTTGTTAAGGCAATGTTGGTGACCAAACCGATACCCGAGGAATCATAAGGCTCACTGAAATTCACTTTCAGGGCTCGTTGGGGAGTAATGGTGATGCCGGCAATGATGATGTCGATTTTCCGGTTGAGCAGGGCCGGGATAATCTTTTCCCAATCAAACACATGGAATTCCGGTTGTACTCCAAGATCTCTGGCCAGCTGCTTGGCCACGTCAATTTCATAACCCACCAACTGGCCGTCCGGCTGTTTGATGGTCCAAGGGGTGAATAAGGATACTCCCACATGGAGAGTCCCCTTTTCTAAGACATGTGCCAGCGTGCCGGGTTGGCTACCAGGAGCTGTGCTCGAATGGGATTTCGGGGAGTTCTCTGCTTGGGCCGTTGACAGGGCAACCAGGAAACAGCAGAGCATTGCGACGAGACAATTCAGAAGGATGCGAAAGGGCCGTTGGTGTGTGTTCATCATGACCGCCATGGTGTTGTGGTTCGCGTTTATGAAAGAAGGCACTGTACCATAGGACTCTTATGCCTGAAAGTAGGTGAATGATCGCTCAACCTTAGTCAAGATCACGAAGGCGTTGATTGCGGGAGGACCCCATGAAATGGAGATCGTTGTTACCATGGTTAATTTTATTCGTGATGATTTGTTCGGTCAATCCGGTTGGCGCCGAGCCTGTGTTGCAACCGTGGACGAAAAATCCCTGGTATTGGAGTGACCATGGAGAACCTGTGTTGTTGTTAGGCGGGAGCGATGACGACAGTCTGTTTCAATGGCCGGAAAAAGATCTTCTG
>JACDDF010000247.1 GCA_013817135.1 Nitrospirales bacterium | reverse complement strand
GTTTCTTTCTTCGTCGGCGATTTAAGGAGGTGTACTAATCATGAAAGCCGACGTGTCTCAGGCCGCCATTCCCGACTTGGCCCGCATCGTTGATGCCAACCGCCGAACAGATCTGATCATGGCAGGCATCGGCATTTCGGTACTGATCGTCGCCATGAGCTTATTGGCGGCTGTCGTCATCGACCTGATTGTGAGCGGATGGCCCAGACTCATGAACCCCGACTTTTACCTCAACTTCCCCTCGCGCCATCCTCTCCAGGCAGGTATTCTTTCTGCTTGGATCGGCACAATCCTGGTCATGCTCGTCACCGCCGGCATCGCAATTCCCCTGGGGGTTGGTGCGGGGGTGTACTTGGAAGAATATGCCGCGCGCAACTGGATGACGGATTTCATTGAAATCAACGTGAGCAATCTGGCCGGTGTGCCTTCCATTATTTATGGGTTGTTAGCGCTTGGCCTGTTCATCCATGGGTTCGGGTTGGGAGAAACAATCCTGACGGCCGGTCTGGTGCTCGCATTACTCATTTTACCGGTCATTATCGTGTCCACCCGTGAGGCGATTCGGAGTATTCCCCTCGATTTGCGGGAAGCAGCCTATGGACTGGGTGCCGACAAATGGCAGACCGTTCGTCTGTACGTCCTGCCTGCTGCGCGGGCCGGCATTTTGACCGGAACGATCGTGGGTTTGGCCCGAGCGATTGGAGAAGCCGCACCCGTCATCACCATCGGGGCCTTGACCTTTATCGCCTTTTTACCCCCCTCACCTTTTCAGGCCAGCCCGCCTTTTATCAATTTTGAATGGCTGGAAAGCCCGTTTACCATCATGCCTATTCAGATGTTCAATTGGGTCTCACGACCGCAGGCAGAATTTCATATCAATGCCGCGGCGGCCGGAGTCGTTCTCATGGTGATGACATTGGCGATGAATGGAGTGGCGATCTGGTTGCGCTATCACTTACGGCGCCAGGTTCGCTAGCCATCCGTGATGTCCCAGATGAATATTGTGTGATGACCTCTTAGCCTATCAAGGAACCACGCATATGACACAGAAGATTTCTCATGACCAGAAAGTCACGCTGACGCCGTCTACGTCCTCCCCCACAACCAACACCGAACGAGAATCGCGAGCGGCGGAAGTTCGGAAACTCAGCTTTTGGTATGGTGAAACCCAAGCCTTAAAGGAAATCACCTTGTCGATTGCCAAAAGGAAAGTCACAGCGTTGATCGGGCCATCCGGATGCGGGAAAAGCACCCTCCTCCGATCGTTTAATCGTATGCATGATCTGTATCCCGGCAATCGGTATAGCGGAGAGATTTGCCTTTTTCCTGAAAACCACAACCTCATCGACCTCGACCCCTTCATGGTCAGACTTCGAATCGGGATGGTGTTCCAAAAACCCAATCCTTTTCCCAAATCCATTTTTGAAAACGTGGCGGCCGGACTCCGGATTCAGGGCATCCAGAACAAAAAACTTTTGAGCGACCGCGTAGAACAGGCCTTGCGAGATGCGGCCTTGTGGGAGGAAGTGAAGGATCGCCTCTCGCAATCGGCCTACGGCCTCTCAGGCGGCCAACAACAACGATTATGTATAGCCAGGGCTCTGGCCCCACAACCTGAAATCCTCTTACTGGATGAACCCACCTCGGCATTGGACCCCATTGCCACGGCCAAGGTCGAAGATCTGATTACGGAAATTCGCCATCGGTTCACGGTGATTATCGTCACCCACAACATGCAGCAGGCAGCCAGGATCTCGGACTTTACCGCCTACATGCATCTGGGCAAACTGATCGAATTCGCCCCAACAGGCGAACTGTTTACCACGCCGCAAGAAACGCTTACGCGGGATTATATCACCGGCCGGTTTGGATAAACCGGTGGGACACATGTTTCGAAAGGATCATCATGAACAATCAACACACTCTACGCATCTTTGACGAAGATCTGAACAGCCTTCGGCAGGAGATTTTGGCTCTCTCAAATCACGTGTCTGAGCAACTGCACCTGGCGCTGACCGCGTTGGTGGAGAACGATGCCGTCCTGGCGGAGCAGGTCATTACCAGCGACTTTATTGCAGATACCCTTCAAGCAAAAATCAATACCCACACAACCCGCACTTTGGCGCGGCAACAGGCCATGGCTGACGACCTGCGTGCGATTCTGGCGGCCTCTCGCATCGCGATCCATTTGGAACGGATCGGGGATTACGCGAAAAATACCGCCAAACGGAGCCGGCATTTGTCCCAGCCCATCTCTGCCGAATTGGCCGAACAATTCCAATGGATGGGGAAACGCATTCAATCCATGTTGGCCCAGGTCACAGAGTCCTACATACACCATAATGCCCCCTTAGCCAACGTCGCCTGGGCGGATGACGCCGAATTGGACAGGGTCTACGTCAACCTGTTTCAGCATCTGCTCCGCACGATGAGCCAGGAAATCAGGAACATCGCAGACGGAACTCAACTTTTATTTATCGCCAAGGGATTGGAACGCGCCGGCGATCATGTAACCGACATTGCGGAGGAAGTGTACTTGATGATCACCGGATTACCTCTGCAAGGCCCTCGTCCCAAGGTGAGTGAACATTCTTGAAGAACAAGACGCACGTCACACCCAAGCTCCCTCTAGACCTCCAAATCAGGGAGAAGGCTTCCCTCACCTATGCCACAGGACGTCATGGGTGAGGGAGGACCTTAATCGGGTTCCCGTTTGTTCATCGGAATTTTGGGAGAGGTGGAATGGCCTAAAAACTCACGATATCGAATGGCCACCTGCCAGGGCGTGCCTTTCAACCGGCTGCCGATCTCTCCATCCGGGGACTCCACAAGAAACTCCTTCGGTTCAAAAATGAGCCTTCCGGGTTGGGGATCCATTTGTTCCAAAGGTCGATTTCGATATGGGGCTTCATATCGTTCGTTATCCTGCCACGCGCGGGTCTTCACCGAAAAATTGCTCAACACAACATAGAGATTGCCTCCCGCCACAAACAGCCCGCCGGAAGTCGTCAGATCATGTTCAGAATCGAGATGAGCCGTTTCAAAAAAGGTGACCATCTCTTCAGGAGTGGCCTGTTGTAACCCTTTGACGAAATGTGGGGCGAACAACTTGACTTCCGTATCACTAAAGGCAAGATGCGTTGAAGAACCCAGTAGCCCGCGCGTGACTTTTACTCCTTTGAGAATGTCCATCATCTCTTCCGTGGTCATCGTCACTGGATGATCGTAATTCTTTCCTCCATAGGCATCAGGCATGACCTGTAACGCCACCACCTGATTGGGCTGATCCAAAATTTTCAACGTTTGAAACTGAGGCGTTTCACACCCTCCTAAGAACATCGCTAACAGGATAAGTCCCATCATTCTTGCAGACCGCTTCATCATACATTTCCTCCAATCAAGCGTGAACAGATGTTTACCTCTCTGAACCATTCTACCTCAGGCCTCAACCTCTAAAAGAGGGGGCCCAAAAATGTTACACATCAGTCATATATCTGCGACACAGGTTTAACAAGAGACCGGTACAGTCCATCATGAAGATCCATATTAACAAAGGAGAACAGCATGGTACGAGTCGAGCAATTAATGACCAGAGACCTGGCCTGCGTGGAGGCCACGCAAGCGGTATCAGTCGCGGCCAACCTGATGCGAATTCGAAAGATTGGCAGCCTGTTGGTGAAACGCGGGGAAGAGTTGGTCGGGATTGTGACGGAAAGCGATATCGTGAGAAAGGTCGTGGCCTTCCATCTCTCTCCTGAGTTCATTCATGTCGAACAAATTATGAGCAGTCCCATTGTCTCCATCGATGAATCGGAGTCGATCTTTGAGGCTGCCGGGATCATGCAAGCGGCGCATACGAGACACCTGGTTGTCGGCAATGAGTCTCATGTCTTCGGCATGCTGTCCGTTCGTGATTTATTAGCTCCCGTTGCAAAGGATGAATTATAAAACCATGAAACCGTTGATGACGCGTTCCTATCCTTCATTCTGCAATAGCACATTTCACTATTCCTCTTCATGGCTGGCCAAAGCGTTAGAAGCCGATCTGACCCATTTTTGGATGAAAGGGGTCAAAGCCGTCCTGAGTTTATTGATTATCACCATCCTCGCTGGATTAGCGGGAGGCGTCCTGAGAGTATTTATGAGCTTGGAAGCGATTTTTACCGATCCGCTCGAACAGGTCTTTCGTCAACTCATTGTGGACACCTTGATTATTCTGGCGATCGTCGAGGTGTTTAAAACCACGGTGACCTATTTTTCTGAGGGGCGGGTGAAGGTCACGTTCATTGTAGATACGATTCTCGTGGTCATGCTTACGGAGATTATCTCGAAATGGTTTTCAGAGGCCCCCCTGGAACAATGGATGACGCTCGGGGGAATTTTGGTGGTGTTGGCCCTTATCCGGGTCGTGGCCGTCCAATGGTCTCCGACGCGAGGCGAAAGTGCCCAGGAATGGCCTCAAACTCCAAAACCTCACTAACCTCAAGTGAGCTGGAGGGAAATTTCCAGCTCCCTCTCGGCGGATTGAAGATTTGACTGCCATCACCATTCAAGCCTGCCACACCTTTGAAATAACTTCTGAAAGAAATGAGAAATGTAAACGAATACCGGAACGATACTGGGGAAGGTGAGAGACGCCACCATGATTAAAAGTCGATCACGCAAATACTTGAACGACTGCGGTATTGAAGTAGTTGCGCTCAGAAGGAGGATGGTTGGCGACAACGCACCTTACTATACACTGAGTGCCAGAAAGTCCTCCTCTCTGGCGCGGAGGACCCAGCTATTTCCCAAAAGTCGAACATGCCATGAATCAGGAACAATCGGCCCAGACACGGAAGTTCCCCCTTCCCGTTCCGCAACGTAGGCAAAACACGCATCGATGTCCTCGGAGATGAGTAAGGG
>JACDDF010000246.1 GCA_013817135.1 Nitrospirales bacterium | reverse complement strand
GGACCAAGGCCACGGCTTCTCGCTTAAATTCTGGACTGTGATGCCTGCGTGTTCGTTTCATTCCACACCTCGTTTCGAATTATTATATAATTCTTAACTCGGTGTCCGGTATCGCAGGGGACGATCACAGGGCTTTAACAGCTCTAAACCAACTCTCATTTGATAGACAGTGTGTCTTTAGTTCCTCTCATTCATTTATCCCTACTAACTTAAAAATCGAGCGCTAACGCACAGTGCTTACTTAGTATATTCGCTCGTTTATAAGGATAGGAATGAATGCACTTTGGCTTTAAATACACAAGTCAATGATATATTTTAATAATTTAAAAATAATCAAGATAATATCTATTGGCATTTACATTGCATATTCCGTCAAACAAGATCAAAAAATATCAGGAGGATGAACAGAATGGAAGGCTTTACTCTAATTTTACTTATCACATGGGCGGTACTTTCGAGGTTCTAACATGGAACATGTCCCTCTCATTGCAATTTTGACTATCATTGTTATCCAATTGATAAATCGGTTGGGTTTGGATTAAATTCGAACCCCTTCCGTTTTTCTTAATACTCCCCGGTTGATTGCCTTCCCACGCTATTCGCCCCTCGCCCGAGTACCATAGTTATAATTTCATGTATTAAAAAGTATGAGGTCTTGAGGATCTCCTGTTATAGTTTTGCAAAACTCACCTCAAGCGAAGAATGAAATGTGTGCAGAACAGAGGTGATGTAGGCCAACTCAGGTAATGTTGGATTTATGACACGTCAGTTCTTTTTCATACTCCTTTTCTCCATTCTCATTTCCTTGGGAATTGGTGTGGTCACCGGGGGAAAACTTTCACCCCGGCATGGCATACCTATCCGTGTGGTCGCAGAATATTTACATGCCGTTCTTCAGGCAGACCGGACCTTTTATACCCAACATGTCGTGGAACGGATGGAAGACATGCTTATTGTCACCGCAACGGAAAATTGGCGGGAGGAACGGACATTGCCTTTGCCTGCACAATTTTTCAAAGAAGCCTCTCGTGGATTACAGGCTCACGGGAAACCTTTTCGTTACCGGTTGATGGGTCTTTGGCCCTTGAATCCAGAGAATTCACCTCACAATGACCAGGAACGTAAAGCCCTGGAACAAGTTGTTAAATATGGAGAAGTAACTGAGCAAGATATCCAGGTTGACAACCAGTCTTATTATCAAGTTATTTTTCCTGATCGAGCCGTCAGCCGAGCCTGCGTCAACTGCCATAATGCCCACAAGAAAAGTCCCAAACGGGACTTTAAATTAAATGATGTCATGGGGGGATTGGAAATTTTAATTTCCCTTGACTAACTTTATCCTGTACCAAAGCTTACAGCCCATTTCAGCTTCCTCTTTTTCCCGCATTTCCATTTATTCTTTCCTCTCATCTTTTTAAAAACCTTCTGCTGCTCCACTTGACGAATAACCATGGATTAGAGTGAAATCGCTCTCCAGCTAGCCTTCATCCTTTACTTAATCCTAAGGATATACCCCCATGAGGCTTGTTCACGGGTTACATTTCAATAACCTCCGTGGTGATCTTTACGGAGGCCTGGTCGCCGCGGTCGTGGCCCTGCCATTGGCGCTCGCCTTTGGCGTCGCTTCTGGATTAGGAGCGATTGCCGGTTTATACGGGGCCATCTTCGTCGGATTTTTGCAGCGCTCTTCGGAGGCACCCCCGCTCAAGTTTCCGGTCCTACCGGCCCCATGTCCGTGGTGATGGCTGGAATCGTCACAATTTTCATGGGCAATCCTGGTCTGGCTCTGATGGCTGTTATTCTTGGCGGGGGCTTTCAAATCCTGTTGGGACTTTCCAGGGTGGGACAATATATCTCGTTGGTCCCGTATCCGGTCGTTTCCGGGTTCATGAGTGGCATCGGCTGTATCATTCTCATTTTCCAATTGGGTCCCCTGGTAGGCCATGCGGCAAGCCCTGAGGGTGTCGTGGCCACGCTCAAGGCCATCCCGGGATTTTATGGGGAACCGGTGTGGGATGCCGCTCTGACAAGCGGCCTCGTCCTGGTCATTGTGTATTTCACTCCCAGTCGGATGGCGAAGCTGGTGCCTCCTTCTTATTGGCCCTCCTCGTGGTTACCCCTCTCGCCTATGTTTTCCTACCGAACACCCCTATCATCGGAGAGGTCCCACAGGGATTTCCCGCTCCTCTCATGCCCACACTCTCTTGGGACACATTGAACATCGTGTTGGAATCTGCCGTCACCCTGGCATTATTGGGAGCAATCGACAGTCGGTTAACCAGCCTGGTGTGCGATAACATGACCCGGACGCAACATGACCCGGACCGCGAGCTGATCGGCCAAGGCATTGGGAATATGGTCGCCGGGTTTTTTGGAGGTATCCCAGGTGCCGGAGCCACCATGCGATCAGTGGCCAATATCCGAACCGGAGGACGGACACCGATCTACGGCGTGCTTCACGCGATAATTTTATTGGCGGTTTTTTTGGGACTTGGCCCTTGGGCGAAGAAAATTCCCTTAGCCGTTCTCGGCGGCATTCTTTTCAAAGTCGGCATCGATATTATTGACTGGCGCTTCCTTCGACATGTCTGCAAACCCCCGCATCGATGTGGTCATCATGGCCGTGGCCGTGGCCGTGGCCGTGGCCGTGGCCGTGGCCGTGGGAATGATCCTTGCCAGTCTGTTCTTTGTCAAACGCATGGCGGATTTGGATCTGGCAAATCTCCACATCGTGACGAATCACACTCCCAGCACCCCCCTCTTGCCGGAGGAAGCCACGATCCTGGAGCAAGCCAATGGCAAAATTCTCTTGATTCATGTCGATGGTCCCATGAGTTTTGAATCGGTCAAAAACATGGCCCACCGCTTGGTCAAGGGGTATAATACTTTCACGAGTGTAGCGTTGGATTTATCCAAAATCCCAGCCATTGACGGGACAGCAGCTTTGGCCGTGGAAGATATGTTGAATATCGTTCAGACGCACCACCAACATCTTTTCTTCGTGGGCATGCAGCCTCATGTAACCAAGGCGTTGGATGGCTTGGGAGTGCCTGTGCAGATTCGGCCTGGCCATCGCTTTGCCGGCCGGTTAGAGGCCTTGCAGAAAGCCTCCATGGTGGACCAAGCCTCCTCTAACGGTCCATCAGGAGCCTCTTCGCCAAACCTGAATCTTCCTACGACTCCCTGAGGGGGCCTGATTCTCTGAGACTAAAAAATGGGCAATTAGAAATATGCACGAAACACCCATCCAAACCATCTTTGGATTCTCCCCACTTTGGCTGGCGACATCCATTTTAATCCTGACCTATGCGGTCATTATCTCTGAACGGTTTAACCGGGCCATCGTGGCGCTTCTTGGAGCCGCTGTCGTCATTGGGACAGGAGTCCTCACGCAGGACCAAGCGATTCGAGGCATCGATTTCAATACCATCGGCCTCTTGACCGGCATGATGATCCTGGTCGGAATTACCAAAGAATGCGGCATCTTTCAATTTCTAGCGATCAAAGCTGCTAAGGCGGCCAAGGGCAGCCCGTGGGGAATCCTGGTCATGCTCTCTATTGTGACCGCAGTGCTCTCGGCATTTTTAGATAATGTCACGACAGTTCTGTTGGTCGCTCCAGTGACTTTGCTCATTGCAGATGAACTGAAAATCAATCCGTATCCTCTGCTATTTGCGGAGATCAATGCCTCAAATACAGGTGGCACCGCTACGCTGATTGGTGATCCCCCCAACATTATGATCGGCTCTGCTACCAGTCTGACGTTTAATGATTTCGTGATTCACCTGACTCCCGTTGCCATCGTGGCCTTTAGTGCGACACTCATTCCACTTTGGTTTATATATGGAAAAACCATGTTCGCGTCCCCCGAAGCACGAGCCCGTATCATGGCCTTTAACGAATATGAAGCCATTCGGGATGTTGGCCTCATGAAACGGTGTCTCATGGTTTTTAGCTTGGTCATTATCGGATTCGTCTTTGCACATTCATGGCATATAGAACCTGCTACCATTGCCCTGGGTGGCGCCGCCCTGCTCTTGTTACTCGTCACATTTTCCCTAGACAACGAACAGGCAGGGCATAAAATTCATGCATTATTCGGGCAAGTCGAATGGATTACCATTTTCTTTTTCTGCGGCCTGTTCATTATCGTCACCGGTGTGGAACATACCGGCCTTTTACAATCCGTGGCAGATTGGACATTGAGTCTGACCGAAGGAAATTTCACCGTGACGGCACTGACCATTCTTTGGGTTTCGGCAATCCTTTCCGCTATTGTGGATAATATCCCCTTTGTCGCCACCATGATCCCCATGGTCAAAAGTATGCTCCCGGTCCTTCAGCAAGCTGGTATTCCGCTTGAACAGGCTGAGACGCTCTGGTGGGCGTTAGCGTTGGGCGCCTGCCTAGGAGGCAATGGGACGCTGGTGGGAGCTTCCGCGAATTTGATTGTAGCGGGGATTGCGGAACGAAATGGCGTACCATTTCGATTTTTGCCATTCTTGAAAGTCGCTTTTCCGCTCATGATCCTACAAGTACTGATCAGCACCCTTTACATTTGGATGAGGTATTTATGAACGCCAGGGACATCATGATCCGTCAGGCGCACACCATCCCTCCCCACTGTACGATCGGGGAAGCCCTTCGCCAAATGGCTAATCTGCGCCTCCAGGCCTTTCCGGTCGTGGATGACAAAAAGATGTTACTTGGGACTCTAAATTTTTGGCAGATTCTTGAATGGGCCATGCCTTCCTACATTTCTCAAGGGGATCTTTCCGATGTTCGTTTCGCTCCGGACCTTGCCCAGTTCCATGAACGGCTTGAAGAACTCAAACTAGACCCGGTCACTCAGGTGATGAACCCCCATCCTCCATGTGTCCGGCCGGATGACTCTGTACTGGCCTGCGGGGCCTTGATCATGAA
>JACDDF010000245.1 GCA_013817135.1 Nitrospirales bacterium | reverse complement strand
GTCAATATGGAGCCAACCGCTTGAAGGGTGAGAAAAAGCCAAATGTGAAGAAGTTAACCCTCAAATTAACTTAAGAGGTGTGAGTTTTTACAATCCATATAAATAAGGGCAGATCTTAACATTAAGTCCAAACCCCACCCCTATATTCAATCGCGACATTCTATCGGCGGAAAACTCTCAAGCTTGTCCAAGAGGGGATTTGTCTCTTTTTCCTACCGCGTGTGAATTTTTTGTCTGCATTGTTTTCAAAGGGGTTGTATCTATTTGTGTTCACAAAAACCATTTAAAAAAAAATTCCGACGAATTCTTTATTCCCATAGCTTATCTTGCCAATTTTTATCCCTTGACTAATTTCAATAAATAACCAAAAATCCTCTCCAGCCTGGAGGATAAAAGATATTCTTTCATCGGTTGACTGCACTCATGCTGCGGTAGGAGGAGGTTTTTTATGATCACCTCGTCGAGATCGGATGTTTGGCCGTCTTTACCTTATGAACGTTGGAAAGACACGTATGCTACCTTACATATGTGGACGCAGATCGTCGGCAAGGTTCGCCTCGCCCGAAGTCCCTGGATTAACCATTCCTGGCATGTCACGCTCTATGTGACTGCGAGAGGGCTGACCACCTCCCCTGTCCCCTATGGAGACCGCACGTTCCAAAAACGACTTCGACTTCATTGCCCAACAATTGATCGTGCAGACGAGTGTGGGGCATAGCGGTCGTATTGCCCTTCAACCACAGTCGGTCGCGACATTCTATCTAGTCTTATGGCAGAGTTGGACAAGCTTGATTTGCACGTCGATATTCACCGCGTGCCGAACGAGATTTCTGATCCGATTCCCTTCGGTGAGGATGAAACAGATCGGGCCTATGACGGAGCATATGCCCACCGGTTCTGGCGGATCCTCGTCCAGGTTGATCGAGTTTTCGAACAATTTCGTGCCCGCTTTATCGGTAAATGCAGTCCCGTGCATTTTTTCTGGGGTGCGCCGGATCTGGCCGTCACCCGGTTTTCCGGACGACCGGCGCCAAAACATCCCGGCGGAATTCCCAATCTACCGGACTGGGTCACACGGGAAGCCTATTCGGAGGAAGTCAGTAGCTGCGGATTCTGGCCTGGCGGCGGTCCGGTTCCTTACCCGGCTTTCTATTCGTATGCGTACCCCGCTCCGCCCGACTTCTCATCGGCATCCGTACAGCCGAAAGGGGCGTTCTTCAGTAACGATCTGCATGAATTTCTTCTTCCCTACGATATGGTCCGGGAGTCAGCATCGCCGGATGATACTCTTCTCGAATTCCTGCAAACGACCTATGAAGCAGCAGCCAATTTGGCCTACTGGGATCGCGCCTCTCTGGAACGAGGCCGTCACCCTAAGTGTGCGAGTTAATCCGAGGTTGTTGCGGACTGGCGAATAGAACCAGTTGGACTGTGAGGAGTGTAAAAAGGTTCGCGGGACAGAGGTCTCGTCGCAAATTTCCACTTGTGCTATCCTGGGTATGCTGTGTGCTGCTGGCGGCTTCTGCCTTTTTCCGAAAAAGAGGTAAATTTTGCAGGTTGGTTTCGGATGAAGGTGAATTTCTTCGCCCTTACACAAAAATGATAAAATACAAAAGCTTCGGCACCTCAAGCTCGGAGCTCATGATAGGGTGGGGCTCCTTCTATTGGTATGGAAGGCATCGCCAGAAACAAAAGCGTATCTCATGGACGCGCTTTGCCGAAATAATGGATGAGCTGGCGTATGGCATGTGAGGTGCCGGCTCATGACAATCAGCGGAATAAATGGGAAACCGGATGTCGGCAGAGGCGGCTTCCCAGGAGGACAAAGTGGAACATATCTTTTTTGATAACTGGCAGGCCTTGGGCCGAACAGGTCTAATTAGTGTGTTGGCTTATGTCAGCTTGATCGCACTCCTCAGGTTGTTCGGCAAACGTACTTTGTCAAAGATGAATGCCTTCGATTTCGTGGTGACCGTTGCACTTGGCTCCATATTGGCAACCATATTGCTCAATAAAGATGTGACGTTGGCTCAGGGGGTTCTGGCTTTGGCTCTGCTGATTGGGATGCAATTTATCGTGACCTGGACTAGTCTCCGTATCCGCTGGGTGCGCAAACTGGCCACAGGAGAACCCACATTGTTGCTATACCAGGGCAGGTTCTTGTCGGATGCACTGCGATGGACACGGGTGACCGAAGATGAAGTGCGAGCGGCGGTGCGGGGGGCAGGAATGGCGACGCTGGGTGAGGTCAAGGCGGTTGTGTTGGAGACCGACGGCTCATTCAGCGTGGTTCGAGGTGATGAAGGGTCAGGAGAGTCCGGTCTCATTGGAGTGAGACTTCCTTCGGACGTTACACCGACAACCAGCAAAAACTAAACTGTGCCGCTAGGCGAGCCATGAAAAAAAAGACAAGCCATGTCCGCATCGAAACCGACTCCTTTGGTTCGATTCCGGTGCCCGCTGACAAGTATTGGGGTGCCCAGACACAACGTTCCTTGGAAAATTTTCAAATAGGCCAGGAGCGTTTGCCTCGCCCTCTGATCCGGGCGTTGGGTATCGTCAAGCGTTGCGCGGCCCTATCGAATGTCACCCTGAACACCATTGATGAAACAATCGGCAATGCTATAGCTGATGCGGCACAGGGTGTTATCGACGGCAAGTTGGACGATCACTTCCCCCTTGTAATCTGGCAAACCGGTTCCGGCACGCAGTCCAACATGAACGCCAATGAGGTGATTGCCAATCTGGCCATCGAACGTCTGGGCGGTTCGCTGGGATCAAAAACGCCAGTCCACCCGAATGATCACTGCAATCGCAGCCAGTCTTCCAATGATGTCTTCCCGACGGCGATGCATATCGCGACAGTTGAGCAACTGCACCATTTCCTGATTCCATCCTTGGAACATCTGCACCAAGCACTGTTGAAAAAATCACAGGATTGGAAAGACATCATCAAGATCGGGCGAACGCATTTGCAGGACGCCACTCCTCTCACGCTGGGGCAAGAATTCTCAGGATATGCGGCCCAGGCGCAATTGGGTATCGATCGGATTCATGATAGCCTCAAAAGGCTGTATCCTCTCGCACAAGGCGGAACAGCGGTGGGTACGGGATTGAACGCGAAGCCCGAGTTTGGGGAGAAGTTTGCTAAAGAAGTTGCGATGTATACCCGACTGCCATTTAGTTCGGCATCTAATAAGTTTGAATCGTTGGCCACGCATGATGCCATGGTGGAAATCTCCGGCGTGTTAAATGTTATCGCCGTAAGTCTCAATAAAATTGCCAATGATATTCGTCTCTTAAGTTCCGGTCCGCGCTCCGGTCTTGGAGAACTCTCCCTGCCGGAAAATGAGCCGGGCTCCTCCATCATGCCGGGAAAGGTGAATCCCACCCAATGTGAAGCCATGACCATGGTCTGTGCGCAGGTTATCGGGAATCACACGACCATTACGATTTCCGGCGCACAAGGGCATCTTGAACTCAATGTGTTCAAACCCGTCATTGCGTACAATGTGCTTCAGTCCATTCGTCTCATCAGCGATGCCGTCATGAGCTCGACCGATAAGTGTATTGTGGGCATTGAACCAAATAAGGCCCGTATTTCTGAGCTGATGGAACAATCCCTTATGTTGGTCACGGCGTTAGTTCCTCACATCGGCTACGATAAAGCTGGCAAAATTGCTCAAGGGGCCTTAAAGAATGGGCGCACGCTGCGAGAAGAAGCGATCGCCAGCGGGTTTGTGACTGAGGAAGAATTCAACACCTTTATCCGTCCGGAACAGATGATTCATCCTCAGTAACCCCAAAGTCACTTATGCAACCTGGATCCTTCTGAAAGAGAATTAAAACGAAAGATTGCGATCACTCTCGGCTACAGCTTTCACATAATCCGGCATATCTTTCATCATCGATCCAATTTCAAGATTGGATTTCTCAATTTGCCGCACAATCGCACAAGCGGAACACACCCAAATAGGAATTTCCTACAACTGCACTGCATTTGCCAGTACCTTCAATGCCGGCAAGCCGACTACCTGCACGCCATCCACCATACCTTTTCTTGCCAGGACCACAGCAGCCTCACCCTGCAGGCAGGGAATCACATCATGCCCCTGCTCCTTGGCTGCTTTCGAAGCGATAGACGGGAGTGTGGCCATTGTTGGATCATTCGTTCCCTCTTGCGGCAATGACAAAACGAGCTATGAGTTACTCCTTTCATATTTTTTGGGTCAACATGCCGCTTTGCAACATCAACCCTGAAAAACGGATGGTTGTTCTCCATCTTCGAGACCATATTGATGACGAACACCAAAGAATATCCTTTCATCCCGATTAACCGGATGTTCCCTGAATGTCCACTTCGTCAATCTTATCAGGGAAAAACGGGTGACCAACCTCTGCAGAACCCTTGGATATTTCATGCGAGGGCGCTTTGTGACGGGTGAACGAGGCGGGAAACACAGGACAAGGACATGTTTATTATAAAATCGTGAAGGAGGGGCTTCACGAGAAAATACAAGAGCGGGATTTTATAGAGTGGGAATTCCCTTCCGACGGCGGCCGATGGGGAAGACTTGTTCAATTTGTTTGACAGCATCATCGGAAAGCACGATGTCAGCCGCGAGGGCATTTTCCCGGACATGGGCAATCTGGGATGTTTGCGGGATGGCGAAGACGGAGGGATGTCGAATTAAAAAGGCCAGGGCGATCTGCCTGGGGGATGCCGAATGCTGGTGGGCGATTGCTGAAAGACCCTTTCCGGGGTTGGAGGTTGATGCCGGGAATCGACCCGATCCGAAAGGACTATAGGCCACCACCGCCATCGTCTGCTTTACACAAAATGGCTGGACGGCATGTTCAATCGCGCGCTCCTTCAGATGATACAGAACCTGATTGCAAGAAATCCGTTGTTTCGCTGTTACCGCC
>JACDDF010000244.1 GCA_013817135.1 Nitrospirales bacterium | reverse complement strand
CTCTGAAACCGATCGATGGTCCGCTCAGGGATAAATTCCTCAAGAATATGTCCAGTCGCGCGGCGGAATCTCTCAAGGAAGATATGGAAACTCGAGGGCCGGTCAAGCTGAGTGATGTGGAAGCCTCTCAGCAGAACATTCTTAAAACCGTTCAACGCCTGGCTGGTGAAGGCCGCGTAGCCTTGGGAGGAAAAGGTGAGGAGCAAATGGTCTAAGCGGAGTGCTGAAAAATGCTGCCAGCGGCGTTCTCGCCCCTTGGCCGTGCTCACATACTCCTCCGTATGCTCCGCTGGTCCAAGCGGCTGCGGCCTTTCCTTCGAGAAGCCTCAGGACAGGACTGGACAAGCCTTCCTTCGGCAAAGCTCAGGACAAGATTTGAGCACTCCACTATTTTTCTCTGCTGGGTCTGGGTCACTCATATGCCGATGAAATGGCAAAAATTTTGAAATATTCAACAGCTCCTAAGGTGCGCTCGCTTATGGAACAGGATGACACGATCAAATGTTTTCAGATGGTCGAATTAGTTCGTAAAAGTGCGAAGCAACGCGCCGAAGAGGCCCAACCGCATGATTGTACCGAGCTTCAACGTGACGCGTTTGAGCGGGGACGACAGGACGGTATCGCCGAGGGACGTGCCCAGTGCAAAGCCCAAGTAGAGGAGGAAGTCAAAAAGGCGCTTCGGTTGGCCAATCAGATTGGTCGGGCTAGGGTGCTCGCCTTGGAAGAACATGAACGGGATATTGTGGAGGTCGCATTGGCCATTACCAAGAAAATCCTGTTACGGGAATGTGAGATCGATAAAGACCTTGTGGTTCGGCAAGTGCGTCAGGTTCTTGGACTGCTCCCCGACAAAACGTTGGTGACGCTGAAAGTCCATCCGCAAGATTTCACGATCTTAGAGCCTCTTCAGCACTCCTTACGACCGGAGTGGGCGGATGGCGACCATCTCGTGCTTGAAGCCTATGAGGACGTGGATCCGGGTGGATGTCTGGTTGAACAGGCCGGTCTACTATTCGATGCCAGGCTGACTCAACAACTGGCCCTTGTGGCCAGCGAATTCGGATTGGAAACACCCCTGGCATGAGCCTCGCCACGATTCAACAGCGTTTGGACGACATTGCACCTGTGACAATTACGGGGCGTGTGGTCAAAGCCGTGGGCCTGACTCTGGAGGGAACAGGCCTGGGAGCCTCGGTTGGTCAGCGATGTCATATCTTCAGCACACGAGGGACGTCGATGATGGAGGGCGAAGTCATCGGGTTTCGGGAGCAACGTGTGGTGGTCATGCCGTTCGGAGCTGTGCGCGGCATCGCCGCCGGAAATCTCATTCGCTACGATCCGACCTCTCCACGATTATTAGTCGGGCCTCAAATGTTGGGACGAGTCGTGGATGGACTCGGGAACCCGTTAGATGAAAAAGGGCCGCTGTCCCGTAGCCGTCGCTATGCCCTCTATGCGCCCGCGCCTGCGCCCATGCTCCGGGAGCGCATTACCACGCAAATGGATTTGGGCGTACGAGCCATCAATGCCATGCTGACCTGCGGGGTCGGGCAAAAACTCGGGATTTTTGCCGGGAGCGGAGTCGGGAAAAGTGTCTTGATGGGAACGATGTGCCGTCACACGTCTGCGGATGTGAATGTGATCGCGCTGGTGGGGGAGCGAGGGCGGGAGGTGAAGGAATTTTTGGAACGGGATTTGGGGCGGGAAGGACTCCGTCGTTCGGTGGTCGTGGTCGCCACGTCCGATCAATCTCCGTTAGTCCGGGTCCGGGCGGCTTTTGTGGCGACAGCCATAGCCGAGTTTTTTCGGGACCAGGGCAATCAGGTCCTGCTCCTGGTCGATTCCTTAACCCGGTTGGCTCATGCGCAACGGGAGGTGGGGCTGGCTGCCGGGGAACCACCTACCACCAAAGGGTATCCGCCTTCGGTCTTTACGCTTTTCCCTCAAGTCCTGGAGCGGGTGGGGCCGATGGGCACGGGATCCATTACCGGTCTGTATACGGTGCTCGTTGACGGGGACGATTTAAATGATCCCATTGCCGATTCCATCCGGTCCATTTTAGACGGACATATTGTGTTGTCCCGGCGCTTGGCGATGCAAGGACACTTTCCCGCGATCGATGTCCTGCAAAGTGTGAGTCGGGTGATGTCGGATATTGCCTCGACCGCCCATCAGGATGCTGCCAGGTTCCTGGTGCAGATGATGGCGGAATATCGCAATGCGGAAGATCTGATCACTCTAGGAGCGTATCAATTAGGGACAAATCCTCGACTTGATGCGGCGATCCACATGAAAGGGCCGATCGATGCCTTTCTCCGGCAAACCCGTGAGGAAGGGGTGGGAATACCAGAAAGTTGCCAAGGCCTTGAAGCGTTGGCACAACAGGGCCGGCGTCTTCTTGAGAGAAAGGGAAAGACCCAATGAATTGGACCACATTACTCAGATTTCGCAAGCAAGTGGAAGATCTCGCCCGTGAAGAAGTCGTCCTGGCGGAGTGGAGAAAAAGTCAGATCCGGTCGAAGCGGGATGACCTCATGATCGAAATGGAAGCGGTGGCCACCGAATTAGAACAGCGTATACGAGTGGGTATCGACAACATGATTGCAGAGCAACGCTATCAGTGGATGGATCGGATCAGCACGGCCATAGAACAACAGAGTCAACAAATTCAGGATGTGGAAGATAAGCTGGCTGGTTTACGGGCCACATTAAAAAAGGCCCACCACGCCAGACGAGTGGTGGAGTTGGTGATCGCCAAAAAGGAGGAGGAGGTCATGCAGAAAGTCGCGACCCAGGAACAACAGATGCAAGAAGATGTGACGGCTCATGCCTATGCCACTTCTCAGCTTGAAGAAATGACCCAGTAGGAAATGGAAATATGTCAAAACATTCGCCTTTTCAAAATATGCAGGACCTAGACCATAGACCCAACCATGGAGTATTCAAAAAGGCTCTGGTTGGTAACCCGATGAGGATCGTGAGGAGTGAGCGGGTGTCAGATGGAAACATAGAGCGTTCCGCTTCACAGACCCAAGAACGCGGCTGGCGGCATTTTTCAACACTCCTGAGTAGAACAATGTTGCCTAGTCGTTCACTTATTGTGTGGTGGGTGCTGGCCATGATCTTGTGGGCCACCACGGTCGGGTCTGTTCAGGAAACTCCCGAGGTGGGAAAGACGGATTCATTTGAAAAACAATCAGTTGAAGATAGACTGGTGGAGGAAACGCCCAGTGCAGAATTCATATTATTGGAACAGCTGCAAGCGCGGCTGAAAGTGGTGGAAGAGCGGGAACGTGCTTTGCAACAACGTGAAGAGCGGCTCACCGCACTCCAGCAGGACTTAGAGGCGTTGGCTGCACGACAAACCAAAGAGGGTAAACGGTTAGTGGGGGAGGCCTCTTCGCTAGCAGAAGAACAACGTCGATATGTGGAACAGGATCCGGCGTTAATCCATTTAATCAAAATCTATGAATCCATGGATCCCGAAGAAGCGGCGTTGCGAATCGCATAAATGCGAGAAGGGTTAGCCTTGTATATCTTGGCATCGATCAAAGATAAAAAAGCCGCCGGGGTGTTAGCGGGAGTCGAACCGGTGAAAGCTGCAAGGTTATCTGAAGGCCTCCGGCGATATCGGGATATTAAATTGAACCAAGCCAAAAATTCCAAGACTCAGAATTAAACGATGATCAATGCCGTTCCATTCTTTTTCGGACCTCTGGAGAGTCCGCCACAGGTGACCGGTCAGCCTGGTGGAGTCCGACTGGATCAGGCGAAGACCACGGAGAGTCCTTCCAATAATTCGTTTGAAAAAATTTTTCGCGATCAGTCGACAGCGGCCTCCCTTCTGAACAGTGTATCCAACACGACGCCGGGCAAAGATGAGGGAGAAGTGTCGAACCTTGAGTTGCCTCTCGGCACTCCGTCTGTGTCGGGTGATAACCTCTTGACTCTCTATCTGGCTGGGGTCTTGGCTAAGGATGAACAGCGGGTCACTGAAGAAAGTGATGGACAGTCGGTCACCGGAAAAAGTGATGGACAGCCGGTACTCGAAGAAGGGGATGGAAACCGGGTCACCGAGGAAGCTGGTGTGGAAACCTCTTCGATTCCTTTGGCGGCAGAAGGCCTGAATGGAAGCAACACAGGAGGCCAGGCCGGGAGCCAGAAGGCGCTGTTAGGACTCTTGCCCGGCAATGTATCTCAGGACGGGCCGGTTTTTGGTGTGGTGATGTCGCCTCACGCATTCCTCCAAGGAGCACCGGGAGGCCAGACAGGACCAACTGCTCCATCCAGTGTTCAGGCAGGCTTGCCACTTTTCATGGGGACCTCACCAAATCAGACAGCATCTGTTGGGAACATGGTCGCCGATCCGAGTGCGACTGACCTCGTCATCAAAGTCGATTCCCAACAGGTTTTTCGAAATGCCGTAGTACCGGTTGCCGGGGAGGCTGTGACAGAATCGGGCACGAATCAGGGGAAACCCGCGGACCGTTTTTCAAGCCCTGTTCAAGACCCCGGGCTTCGTCCTCCGCAAAATCCTCTATCACCGATAGCGCTTCCGCAGGAGTCCCTCAAGCCTGTGTCCAATCCAGTCAATCAGATGTTCCAGGTTCCAGAACCCTTTGAAGAAACACCGGCAGATATCGCCGATATTGGTCAATTGAGTCAGAACCGATTGAAATATGTGAGCGGGATTTTGTCCGCGCTGAGTGAATCCCCGCCGAACGGGAAGGATTCCTCGATCGGGATTCCCGTGGACCTTCTTGCGGATGCCAATGCGTCTTTGACAGGGGATCGTTCCAGAGGTGTTCTTGAGGCAACAGGAAAAGCCGAGGGAATGGATCCCAATGCCGGACAGGGACTCAATAATGGCATGGGCAATCCAACCCATTCTCAGTCTGGCTTTCAGCAGTCCTCGTCTTCTCCCTCACCCGGAACGACTGTACGG
>JACDDF010000243.1 GCA_013817135.1 Nitrospirales bacterium | reverse complement strand
GCCGGGATCGGACCGGAAATTATCGTGAAGGCTCTCCAGTTGCCGAAAGTCTGGCGAGTCTGTCGACCCCTGATCATTGGTAGCCGGGCCATCCTGGAATTCACCACACAATCCTTGGGGGCCTCTGTTGTTCTTGTGCCAGTGGACGGTCACGAATTATCCACTCATCCTCGCCTGTTCCGCCGGGGCTCTCTTCCAGTCTTGGATCCCTTTTCCGGATCGATCCGTCCGGTCAGGCTTGGACGGGCCGCGGCACGGTCCGGGGATATGGCAGTCACGTGCATTCAAACAGCCGTCCGGTTAGCCCAGGCCGGTTGCGTGCAGGGCATCGTCACGGCACCCATTAATAAGCATGCGATTCATTTAGCGGGGCACACGTATCCGGGCCATACCGAAATGTTGGCGGACCTGACGAACGCCAAGGAGTCGGGGATGATGATAGTAGGGGGCCCCTTGAAAATATTATTTGCGACTACACATCTGGCTCTTCGTGAAGTCCCGAACGTATTGACGCCCGCCACAATCCTCCGGGCCATTCGATTGGCCCATCGGGGACTCACCCGCTTGTTCAATATTCAGAAACCGCGCATTGGCGTGGCGGGTCTCAACCCCCATGCCGGCGAAAATGGGCTGTTTGGAGACGAGGAAGGCCGTATTATTCAACCCGCCATTCGGCAAGCCAAAAAACAGGGCATTGCCTGCACGGGTCCTCATCCTGCCGACACCTTATTCGGCAAGGCGGTACGAGGATCATTTGACGGTATTGTCGCCCTGTATCATGATCAGGGATTGATTCCGCTCAAAACCGTGGCCTTCGGCCATTGCGTGAACATCACGGTGGGTCTGCCTATCATTCGCACGTCTGTTGATCATGGAACGGCCTATGACATTGCCGGGCACGGCAAAGCCGACCCCACCAGCTTGGTTGAGGCCATTGAAATGGCCGCCAATTTGGCCACATGATACCCAAGGCGTAAAGATGGGAGCGCGACAATCGACATCCTCCGCCAAGCCACCGGCATCTTCGACTGGTCGTTCCTGGAGTGCGAGAAAAATCGCTGCCGCCACGTTGCTGGCAATTGAACGATCCCGGGGGTTTAGCGATGACGTATTCGATCACATCACCAAAGACCTCGTGGTCTCCGAACGCGATCGGCACCTGGCGTTTGAGTTGGTCTATGGAGTGTTACGGCATTACATCACCCTGGATTGGCGATTAGATCAGGTCTCCCGCAAGCCCATGGTTCGCCTGCCGCTGACGGTCGCAACAACGCTCCGGGTCGCCGCCTATCAATTGCTCTATCTCGATCGGATTCCGGCTTCCGCCGCGGTAAATGAAGCTGTTCAGCTCATCCGGAAACAACCAGGCCACAATTGGTCCGGCTTCGTGAATGCCGTATTGCGCAATCTGCTTCGGCAACCTATTCCCCCCATGCCCGATCCAGTGGTCGATGCCACCCAGGCCCTCTCCATTCGATATGCCTGCCCAGCCTGGTTAGTTGAGCGCTGGCGACAATCCTTCGGACTCACACAAGCAGAACACCTTTGCCAACAGTCTCTTGGCATTCCACCGTTAACGATTCGAACGAATTCCCTTCGGTGTTCCCGTTCCGATTTGCTTGCCCGCCTCCAATCGGAAGGAATACTTGCACAGGAAACCACCGTGAGCCCCGTCGGGCTGACCTTGGACAAATGTGGCAATCCTGGGCAATTATCTGCCTTGAAGGATGGTTGGTGCTACGTGGAAGACGAAGCCGCCCAACTCATTCCCTTGCTCCTTGACCCTCAGCCTGGCGACCGGGTTCTTGATGCCTGTGCGGCTCCCGGAGGAAAAACCACGCACCTGGCTCAATTGATGAAGAACCAAGGGACCATCGTGGCTCTGGATCGTCATCAGGGACGGCTGGACCGGCTCGTTTCTAATTGTGCCCGGCTAGGGATCTCCATTGTGCATCCTGTTCACTTTGATCTGAGCGCATCTTCCGGCCACGGCCCGGCCTACGATTCCTCAACTACCCCCCCCGGGGTTCCAGCCATGCTGGCCGAACCGTTTGACCGTATCCTGGTCGATGCGCCCTGTTCCGCTCTCGGTATTCTTCGCCGACACCCGGAAGGAAAATTAATAAAAGCGTTATCGACCATCCAACATGCCCAAGCTCTTCAACGCGAGATTCTGAATCGGGTCCGTGACCTCTTGAGACCAGGGGGAATCTTGGTCTATAGTGCCTGCTCAGTCGAACCGGAGGAGACCACAGAGATCATCTCCGATTTTTGTCAGGAACATCCTGAATTTTATCAGGAATCCGTCACACCTTGGGTGCTCGTTGCGGGGCAATCACTCATCACTGACCCTGGGCATTTGTGTACGGCCTTTCAGACGTTGAACATGGACGGATTTTTTGCGTGCCGGTTAAAAAAATCTGAATGACAATGCCAGTCACACCTTTAATCTCTCCTTCTATTCTTTCTGCTGACTTTGCCCGGCTCGCGGAAGCCGTCCAGATGGTGGAAGCCGCTGGTGCGGATTGGATTCATGTGGATGTGATGGATGGCCATTTCGTTCCCAATTTGACTGTCGGTCCGCCCATGGTTGAAGCGCTTCGCAAGGTGACCTCCTTGCCATTAGATGTTCATCTGATGATGACGAATCCGGATGCCTTTATTCCTGAGTTCGTCGATGCCGGAGCCGATCTGTTGACCGTGCATGTCGAAGCCTGTCCACATTTACACCGAACGGTTCAGTCTATTAAAGAACGACAGGTCAAAGCCGGAGTGTCCTTGAACCCTGCGACCTCGGTCACCGCCATTGAGGAAATACTTGGCGACGTGGATTTAGTCTTGGTGATGTCCGTGAATCCCGGGTTTGGAGGCCAACAATTTATCCCCTCCAGCCTGGATAAGATCCGGCGTATCCGGACGATGATGACCAATTGCCGCAGTTCCGCTCACTTGGAGGTCGATGGGGGAGTCAACCTGACCAACGTGGCTTCGGTGATTCACGCCGGCGCGACTGTTCTGGTTGCCGGTTCCGCCATTTTTGGCAGCAAGAATATTCCCGAAACCATTCGGCAGATGCGAACCGCGGCTCAGACCGTGATTGTCTAATCGGGCCCATGAATTCCCCCAATAACACCGACAGCCTTCATCCTCTCGAAATTCAGGTCCTACGTGAACTGGGGAAAGACCCACAGCCACTCACAGACCTTCAACTTGCCACCCACACGGAGCTAGCCCCCTCACAAGTCAGCATGGCGGTCGGGTGGCTGCTCACGAAACTATTAGTGAGCCTGTCGTCCGAATCCACGACGACCTATGTGTCCCTCACCACGGTCGGTACCCAATACCACCAGCCGGACTCTTCTCCACTTGAGTGGATCCTTCAGACGGTGAAGAGTGCCGCTCATGAAGGCTCATCACCCACCGTGAAAGACCTTCAAGCCACCGGGCAATTCCAACCCTCCGAGCTAAGCCGGGCGATCGGGATTCTCAAAAAGGAAGGCGTCCTTCAGATGGGTGCAGGGGGAATGTTGGAAATAACCAGCACAGACAGTAATACGGTGAGGGATTTGCGAATCCTTCTCAATCAGGTTCATGAAGGCGCACGCCCCCTGGATTCGTTTGCTTCCGATCACCAGGCATTGCTTCGCCAATACGCCGTCAAACGCGGCAATACGCAAGAACCCTTTCGCATCGATGATCATACCGAACGGACCTATGTCCTCACAGCTGAGGGCCGGAATCTTCTGCCTCATTTACGGGAAGGCGCCGCCCAAGAAATTTCACAATTAACCTCAGAACTCTTAAAAGACGGATCCTGGCGGAACGTGTCCTTTCGCAAATACTCCATCAATCTCCGACCTCCCCGCCTGGCAGTCGGCAGACGCCATTCCTATCGGGAATTTCTGGATACCGTGAAGCACAAACTTACGAGCATGGGATTTCAGGAAATGCGTGGCGAACTTATTGAGACGGAATTTTGGGATATGGACGCACTCTTTATGCCTCAATTCCATCCTGCTCGTGCCATCCATGATGTGTATTTTGTGAAGAATCCCAAGATGGCCAAGAAAATTCCTGAGCCATTTCTGAGCCAGGTTGGCCAAGTCCACCGGGATGGCGGAACGAGTGGATCGAAAGGATGGAAGTACGAATATGACAGCGAGCGGGCGAAGCGCTTAGTTCTCCGCAGCCAAGGCACGGCCGTCTCCGCTCGAACCTTGGCACAAAATCCCCCGATTCCAGGCAAATTTTTTTCTATTGCCCGGTGTTTTCGTTATGACAATGTCGATGCCACGCACGCCACAGATTTTTTTCAGGTGGAAGGGATTGTGCTCGGCTCCGATATCAACTTTCGAACACTCTTGGGTCTCCTGCAATTGTTCGCCACGGAAATGGCACAAGCCAAAGAGATTCGATTTTTTCCAGCGTATTTTCCATTTACCGAACCCTCGGTAGAATTGCATGTCCGTCATCCAAAACTTGGATGGATGGAACTGGGGGGCGCGGGGCTTTTCCGCTCTGAAGTCACCGTACCTTTGGGGGTGACAGTTCCGGTTATCGCCTGGGGACTCGGGTTGGATCGAATGGCCATGGTAGCCCTTGGCATACAAGATATTCGCGATTTATTCACCTCCGATCTAGAAGCGGTCCGCAATATGCGCCGTCAATTTTAAATACCCACGATGCCAACCATTTCCATTTTCCAAAAAGATTTCTGTCGACTTGTCGGTCGTACTGCCTCCATGTCCGACATTGAACAATGGATGCCCTATGTAAAAGGGGAGGTGAAAGACGTCTCACAGGACACCGGTGAAGTGCGCGTGGAACTTCAAGATACCAATCGGCCTGATTTATGGTGCGTGGAAGGGATTGCCCGACAAATTCGATCCGTGTTGAATAAAGGGATGCCCCCTTACGCCTTCTTTTCGGATAAGAAGGGCGCGAAAAGACGA
>JACDDF010000242.1 GCA_013817135.1 Nitrospirales bacterium | reverse complement strand
CACCATGGTGGCCAATCTGCTCACCATGGTCGTCATCGGAGGGTATGCGACATTTGTCAGTAAAATAAGTCTGGAGAGTCATCCTGATCGACCGGATTGGCTCAGCCATATCGACCCGGGAACCATAAAAGTAAAATTAGCGGCTTCGTTGATTGGCATCTCCAGCATTCATTTACTCAAGGCCTTCGTCAACATTGCCAATGTGCCAATTGAACACATTCAATGGCAACTCATCATCCATCTGACCTTTTTAGCCTCAGCCATTTTGTTAGCCTGGACGGATAAAATCATGACCAAGGTGAAACCCCATTAGCCTTGGTCAGGCACGGACTAAAATAACAGGCAGGTCTTCTCTGCCTTCTCTGCCTTCTCTGGGGATCGCCAGAGAAGGCAGAGACCATGTGTCTCCGATACACGCCAGACCCAACACCAATCCAGTGCCCCCATACCGGGCTGGAAACTCAGGAGTGCTCAGGCCAGGTTAGATTCACACGAGAAAACAGCACACGGTTCTTAGACAGAAACGATTACCGTTTCTTTTTGCTATGATTTCTTCTACAATTTCTGCTTTATTCGGTCTCCCGGGAAAGTCGAATCCGGTGCCTAACAGCGATTCTTCCCATTCGTTGAACAGAGTGCTTTTCCCCTGGATTATCTCATGGAATCTTCCACTTCTCATGAATCGTACAACCTGGATATTCAAACCCCTGCCGGAGATCTGACCGCGTCCGTTTCGGTACCTACCGGATTCATTCCCATTACCGACATTCTCCCCCTCCTGCGATCCCTTGGAGAACAAGCTCACCAGCTGGCCATCGACAACACCACTCAAACCGGTGCCACCATTTCCTGCCAAAAAGGCTGTGCCGCCTGCTGTCGAATGATGATTCCCGTAGCCCCACCGGAGGCCTTTGCGCTCCTGTCGGTTGTTGAGGCACTCCCTTCTCTAAAAAAGGAGCGGTTGCTTGAGCGATTTCAGGCGGCTCAAAAGACCTTACGTGATGCGGGCCTGGAGGATGGGTTGCAACGATTGGCATTTTCCGAAGATCAAGGCACCGATGAAGAACTGGAACCTCTTAATCGCGCGTACTATGCGCTTCGAATGCCCTGTCCATTTCTGGAAGACGAAATGTGCTCCATCTATGAACAGCGACCCTCCGCCTGTCGGGAATTGCTGGTCACATCCCCTGCCGAACTTTGCCAAGACTTGATACAGAATCCCGTCAATCTGATACCCGCGCCGTTTCGAATCGGCACAGTCCTAAGCACACTGTGGGCGGATTGTCACCAGGGCCCGGTTCGCCTCATTCCCCTCCCCTTCGCACTGGACTGGGCCAAAGCCCCTCAGAGCCTAACCACCCGAACCTGGGCCGGGCCTGAACTGCTGAGCCGGGCCTTGGATGCCGCGGCGCAATATTTACAACGCCAATGACCTTAAGAGGCATGGAACACCTGCGGTTTCATGGACGAATTACACGGCCTCCATGCGTGCCTACCAGGTAGGCATCCAGCGCCGGCAACAGAATGGTAAGGGCTGGTTCAAGCCTCGGATGACCAGCCAGAAGTTATTCCCGACACTCCCTCGAAACGCAGGAAAAAATTTCAAAAAGAGACCCCCATTCGTACCAGGAATTTCCAGGAAATTGGGACAAGATTTCTTTCACTGGACAGGATGTCTCTTCGCATAAGGTTCCTTCGAGAGAATTCATCGACTTATTCCCAAAAAATCCAGAAATTACTTCTGCACAACAGCTCAAAACCTGGCATTACCTTTGCTTTGATATCTCCGAGTAGTAAGCCATGACGGCTTACCTAACCTTCAAAGGAGGTGCTACTGTGAACCAATCAAATCCAAAAGATCCCAAAAAGGGTATGCCAACCGGGAAACCTACTGCAGCCCCTAGCCCTGCTAAACCACAGCAAAATCCGGCCAAAAAGCCATTCGGCAAATAGGTATCCTGACGATCCCCACTACCTGCAACGTCCGACCTTTTACCACTGAGGAAAAGGCCCCACCTGTTCAGGTTTTGATGCGGGCGAACGACAAGAGGGGCCGGAAAGATCCGGCCCCTCTTCCCCTTAAAGAAGAACGACCTTCCCGACCAAAAAGGATGTCCCAATAATTGTGACAGAAAGCATCCAACTCAACATTGCCGGATGGAAATCCACCAATGAACCCATGCCTCGAAACGTTGACCTTCTCCATTACAAACATACACTTTTTTTGATCTGGCTTCTCTTGACCGGTTGCGCAGAACCACCTATTTCCCAATGGAACGCAGCCACCCAAGCCCTTGAAGACGCGAGAATGTCAGAGGCCGAACATTACGCGATTGAGAGATTCACTGAAGCAGAAACGGCGTATCAACAGGTCAAGCAAAATCTGGATCAACAGGGAGATCGGATACCGCTCTTTCGAAATTATGATCCTGCTATCACGATGTTGTCAGGGGTCTTCAATAACGCGACGCAAGCCAAAATGGAAGCCATCGCCAATAAAAAAGAGAGTAAAGCGAATGCCGAGGTGGCTCTCGCCTTTGCCAAACAGCATCTTCAAGACGTTCGTACACTCCTGGCCGAAGTTTCCACTCCCGCCCCTGATCATGGGGAGCTGGACCAACTTCATCAAGCCTTTCGGGATACCGAAACACTCCTCGCCGAAATCGAATCCATTATGACTCAAGAACACTTCATCGACGTGATGACTACCTCTCATTCCGTAGAATCGTTTGCCAATCGAATTCAAGCACAGATCATCTCTGCCAAACTGCTTGCCGCAAAGCGACATGTTTCATGATGGAGAAAAAAATATTCATTCCGCCCACCAGGTTTCAGTCGGCCTGGCGTCGGCGCTGGATGATCACGCTCATGCTGGTCCTGCTTCCAGCATTGGCGTTTGCCTGGTGGGGACACACAGGGTATCCCGAGACCTTTCCCTCTCTGGTCGAAGATCTGGATCGGCAAGCCCGGGCCAACGACGCAGAGGCCTTATTTCCTGATCGTTATCAACAATTTCATCACCATGTGCTGGAACTGCGTTCCCAGTGGCGGAGGGAATCCAATCACTGGTGGACAGACGAAGATGAAGAGACCTTCAACCAGAAGTATCAACAACTGGTCGAAGAAGGCTCTCTGCTGGTTGAAGCCTCCCGCCAAAAGGTTACAGCGCTTCGCTCGGAGGTCAAGGAACTCCTTCAACCCGAACAGGCACATCTCACACGATTGCGTGAACTGTCCCACCTGTTCGATCTGGAGGACGACGACATGCTTGCGCTTTCCCGAGCAGAGGGACTGTTAGAAGAAAGTCTCTTGCGATTAGAGCAGGGACAATACCGGCAGGCACGGGCAGCCGGAGAACAGGCCCTTGAGCATCTTCGCCGCGCGGAAACCCACGCACTTGCTCAGATGAATCGCTACAGAAATGATGTCCAAATTACGCTCTGGGAACAATGGGTTACGGACACCATTCAACGATCAACCGAGACAGCCGGCACAGCGATCATTGGACTCAAGGCTTCTCGTCGCCTACTCGTCTACCAACGTGGCCGCATCATTGCCGACTATCCGGTACGCCTGGGATTTTCAGGATTAGCAGACAAGCTCTACGAGGGAGACGGCGCCACGCCGGAAGGCCAATTTCATGTGATACACAAAAAAGACGGATCGGGGACCAAATACTATAAAGCCTTATTATTAGATTACCCTACGGTTGCCCACCAAAAGCGCTTCCAAGATGCACAAGCCAATGGCCTCGTTCCAGAGGATCGGTCCATCGGCAGTCTGATTGAAATTCATGGGGAAGGACCGAATAACGAAAATGCCACCAACGGCTGTATTGCTTTGGAGAATGCAACCATGGATGACGTATTTGATCTGGCAAAAATCGGAACGCCTGTCACCATCGTAGGGGCACTGAACCAAGACAATGACGTCGTGAACTCCTTACACCAGATGGAAGCGCATATTCAGGAGCGGAATGAACGGTGGCACACCCTCCCCACCCTTGCAGCCTCATTCACCGGCACAGAATAGAATGACCTCCTTCATGACCCCCCACTCACGCCTGACGCTTCTGCTGAGCCTGCTCGTCGTGCTGACAACGACACTTGGGGCCTCACGCCCCCCCGCTCCAAAGCGCACCACAACCGTGGTCCCGGTGACGGCGCAACCCCAGGAAGAAAACATCCCGTTTTATCCTTCCGCTCCCGGCCTCCTCTCCACGGCACCAAAGGGCCTTTACCTCGTGGTCGATACTGCTCAAAATCGGGTGTCCCTTCGAAAGGGCAATCGAATCCTCTACAGTGCCGTGGCTTCAACCGGCAGCGGGGCGCGGTTGCAAGATCCCCGCAATCCCGGCAACGGATGGGTGTTCGACACTCCGCGTGGGGTCTTTACCATTTCCAGTAAAATCAAAAACCCGGCATGGAACAAACCCGATTGGGCCTTCATTGAAGAAGGGCAACCCATTCCAACCAAACCCAAAGACCGGATTGAAACCGGCGTGCTGGGGGACTATGCCCTCGGATTCGGCAATGGATATTTCATCCATGGCACGCTGTATACGCGAATGCTGGGCACCAACGTCACCCATGGCTGCATCAGACTTGGAGATGAACCGCTTGAATATGTCTTTCACCACGTGCCCCTTGGCACCACTCTGATCATCTATTGAAACGCCTCAAATCTTCCTTCACCCCCTGGCCTCTCCAACCCCCCGGCTCCTACCTGGTGTGGATGCTTCTTCTCACGCTTGTCCTGGGAGAAGCCTGTTCTTCCCAGAGCGGGGCTCAACCGAAAACCACTTCTCATCCCGTTGAACAAGAGCTGCAAATGGCCAAAACCAAATCTCTCTATGTCATCGTCGATACCGACAAGAACATCGTATTGCTCAAAGCCCGTGGCATCCCCCTGCGCACATTTCCACTGACACGCGCCGAGTGGATCGGAACCCCTCTCAC
>JACDDF010000241.1 GCA_013817135.1 Nitrospirales bacterium | reverse complement strand
GCCAGGATGGTGTTGGTGGGATGATTGCCCGCAAACGTTCGATGGGGAACCAGGGAAGCGGGAACGCCTTCGGCCTCGACCTCCTTGGCTGTTTTGCCGAAGGCGAGCGCCTCGGTTTGAGCGAAACAATTCGCCATGAGTAGATCATGGTGTGCCCCATTAGGGTTCAAGGAACGAGAGAAGCCGATGAAGTCACAGGGAATCAGCCTGGTCCCCTGGTGAATCAATTGATAATAGGCGTGCTGACCGTTGGTCCCGGGCTGGCCCCAGATGATTGGTCCGGTTTGATAATCGACAACCGTCCCGTCCAGAGTCACACGTTTGCCATTGCTCTCCATGTCGAGCTGCTGGCAATAGGCGCTAAGCCGCCCCAGGTATTGATCATAGGGGAGAATGGCATGGGTTTCAGCATGAAAAAAGTTGACGTACCATACACCGAGAAGGCCGAGAAGCACCGGAAGGTTCTTCTCGAATGGCGCGGTTTGGAAATGCTCATCCATCGCCAGAAATCCGGTGAGCATGTCCCGAAAATGGTCAGGCCCGATCGCGATCATCAGCGAAAGCCCGATAGCCGAATCCAGTGAATACCGCCCCCCGACCCAATCCCAGAATCCGAACATATTAACCGGGTCAATTCCGAATTTCTGGACTTCGTTGCGGTTTGTCGACACGGCAACGAAATGTTTGGCAATGGCCTGAGTGTCATGAAGGACATTCAAGCACCAGTCGCGGGCGGATTGCGCATTCGTGAGAGTTTCGATGGTGGTAAAGGTTTTTGAACAGACAACAAAAAGAGTCTCTGCAGGGTCGAGATCTCTTGTCGCCTCGGCCAGATCCGTTCCATCGACGTTCGAGACGAACCGGACAGTGAGATGACGGTCGCTGTAATGCTGTAAGGCCTCATAGGCCATCACCGGTCCAAGATCCGAACCCCCGATGCCGATATTAATGATGTTCCGGATACGTTTTCCTGAATAGCCCTTCCATGCCCCGCTCCTGACACGTGTGGAAAAATCCGCCATTTGTTCCAACACGGCATGAACATCGGGCACAACATCTTTGCCGTCCACGAAGATCGATGAGTCCTTGGGCATTCTCAGAGCAGTATGAAGGACCGCCCGCTGCTCGGTGGTATTAATTTTATCGCCCCGGAACATCGCCTGAATACGGGCCCGCAAATTCACACTTTCTGCCAGTTCACAGAGTAAGCACAGGGTTTCACTGGTGATGAGATTTTTCGAATAATCCAGGTAGATCCCCTCTGCCTCTGCGGTCATGCCTTGTCCTCTCGCAGAATCATCATCAAACAGATCGCGCAGATGGAAGTCCTTAACCAGTTGATAATGTTTTTCGAGAGATTTCCAGATAGGTCGCTGCGTAGGCAAGGTCATGAGCGTGGCCTCCTTTGATGATTAATTGAAGGATCCCAATTATAGCGATTATCGTAAGTTGTAGTAAAAGCGCCAAGGGATAACCTTCGATCGTTCCGGTTTATCCTGTGCGGAAAGGAGGGAATCCTGGGTATAAACCAAATGACTCTCCTCATTCATCTGCTAAAAACACATACGCCATCCAAAGTCAATAAAAGCAAGTGGTGGTGGAAAAAGTTCTTCCTCTTGAACCGCCGGAAGAATTTGGTTCGGCTGAGGTGCCAACCGGAGGTGGGTATCTGTATGAGCCCGATCAGGATGAGTTACTCTCGACCCTGCTTCCCAAGTATGCACAGGGCCAAATTTTCCGGATTTGATTAGAATTATCGGCGGCTGTACAAGCCGCCAGAATTGTTGCATAGATGGCGATACTCGCAATGCGGGTAAACTCATCAAGCAGCTCAGCCTCAAATATAGCAGAAGGCGTCAGGAGGCTATTACCAAGGAACTGATGGATATCCTCGGCGGGGCAGAAGCGCTGAAATAACCCGTCTTATAAAAAACGGGCTCAGAACAAACCGGGAAACTCCAGAGAAAAAGTCACATCCTTTTTGATATCCCTCAACTTTTTCAGTGGATCCAGGCCTGCATTTGACAGATCCTCTGCCCTACTCTTATCCCTGACATCCAAGAGCATGCAGGCATGGATAGACCGCCGCGGATGGCCTTTTCGTGAGCACAGTATCATGTCATCTCACGGGGATTTGCCAGGGAGAATATTTAGCAGACGAATGAAATTGGACACGTCTTCCGTGATTGGCCCAGCCGTGCATGCGAACAGCAATTTGGGCTAAGTAAGAAGGTTGTCAATATGGCGGGTAAGTCTTGTGAAGAGCGATCAATGTAAAGGCCTGTCCCCGACCCTGCCCCTACCAATTGGATTCGTCATGAAGAATAACCTAAGATGCGTGAAACACATTCTTTTGAATGGTATTTGCTCAAGACAAACAACAACGGACCCATAATAAATTAACGATGAATTGCCCTTCTCTATTATCCCGCAAAGATTATTACGCTAAAACAGCTAAGCCCAATCCAATTACCGTGAGGCCTCATGCGCCAGGATGAAATTACGAAAAGTGCATTTGAAACTGTCACGAAAATCGGCCTGGTGGCGCTCCTCATCGTCTGGTGTTTTCAGATCATCCACCCCTTTGCGGTTCCGATTGTGTGGGGGATCATTATTGCTGTGGGGATCTTTCCGATCTATGCCTGGGTGCACCACCGAGTCCCTACACATGGCTGGCTGGCGGCCACATTCATTTCTCTGACTCTGTTGCTGATCCTGGTCTTTCCCGTGGTGTTTCTGGTCACTGTGCTGGTGGATAACCTGCACGTCGTCTCTGATCATTTGCGTGCGGGCACGTTGATAGTCCCCCCACCTCCTCAGGAGATCAAGGATTGGCCGGTGATCGGCGCTCCACTCCAAAAAGTCTGGAGCATGGCAGCAGAAAATCTTGAAGCCGCAGTTCAACAAATCGCCCCACAGCTGCAGGAATTTGTCGCGCCACTACTGGGGGCGGCCGCCACGGTCGGACTCAATATTGTGAAGGTCATCGTGGCGGTGGTTTTAGCCGGAGTGTTTTTGTCCTATTCAGAAGAGGGCTATCGACTATCCCGGGCCATTGGCAGGAGGTTGGCCGGCCAGCAGGGGGGGGAGCTTGTAGACCTTGCCGAAGCCACGATGCGCAGTGTCGTGCGAGGGGTCCTTGGCGTAGCCCTGATTCAGGCAAGTGCCGCCGGTCTCGGTCTGGTCGTGGCCGGAGTACCGCTTGCGGGCTTATGGACGGTGATCGCGCTGATTCTATGCGTGGTTCAGATCGGTCCAATTCTCATTCTGGGTCCGGCTGTGGTCTATATGTTTTCGACCAGTGACACGCTTCCGGCAGTATTGTTTTTAATCTGGAGCATTTTCACCGGGTTGCTTGATAACTTTTTGAAGCCGTTGTTGCTGGGCCGTGGTCTCGACGTGCCGATGATCGTGATATTCATGGGCGCGATCGGTGGGCTGTTAATGTCCGGCATCATCGGTTTATTCGTCGGTGCCGTCGTGTTGGCATTGGGATTCAAAGTATTCAACGCTTGGCTCAAAGTCGAACCATCAACTACGTCAGAAGGCAGGGCTTCGTAAACAATCTACAGCAATAGGGAAAAAGGTCAGGCCTTGGATATAATAGATCACTGAGACAAAACGAAACATCGCGACGACTCGATCGGGAACCAACAGGATGATGAAATAAATCCAATGCCATAGGCCCTACCGAGCATCATCCAGAATGGCAGAGCCTCCACCAGACGGTGAATCAACTAACCCGATGAAAGAAACGCTCCCACAAACACAGCTACCCTCTTTCCACCCGACTTTAAACAGTAACCATGCCGGACATGGATCAATTCTGTACTTCTCGGACCGAAGATGATTCGCAGATTTGGGCAGTTCCCTGCGTGGCCTGGGCAATGCCGAATGCCGGACATCAAGTCACCATTCTCGCGGATGCCAGTGCCGTCACCCCGGTCACAAAAGGGTTTGGATGGGTTGGGCTTCCGATGAATTCAGACACGACCGCCCTCGATCAGGCCAAGCTACCGGAAGGTGAGCGGATCACCCTGGCCGAAGCGATGGGCGAACTCTTTTATTCCAGCGATCGCATCATTGTGTATTAAACGAAGAGGTTGACGCATGGACAGGAAAACGCATTGGGAAGACGTGTACCGGACCACGGCTGCAGAGGAGTTCGGCTGGCATCAAACTCAGCAGACCCTGTCATTAAACCTGATCCAGTCGACAGGCGTTCGGAAAACTGGAAGCCTCATCGATGTGGGAGGAGGCGATTCGACACTGGTTGACCATCTCCTCGATCAAGACTTCGATCACATCACCGTACTCGATATTTCTGCCTCCGCTTTAGAACGGGCCAAAGCCAGGTTAGGCGATCGCGCGGATCTCGTGAGTTGGATCGAAGCCGATATCACCGATTTTCGTTCATCCAAGACGTATGATGTATGGCACGACCGGGCGGCGTTTCATTTTCTGACGGAGGCGGAGGATCGAGAAAAATACTGCGAGACCATGAACAGGGCTGTGAGTGCACAAGGCCATGCGATCACCGCGACCTTTGCGTATGAAGCTCCACCAACATGCAGCGGGTTACCGGTCGTGCGCTATTCCCCTGAATTTTTGGCTTTAGCCATCGGGAGTAATTTTGAGCTTGTTGAGTCGTTCGAAGAGCTCCACCAAACTCCAGGGGGCAACAAACAACCGTTTATCTATTGCCGCTTTACCAGGCGGAAGCCCTGACATATGTGGGGGTATAGGAGAATTTTGAAATGATTATTTGAGGGGGATTCAAAAGACCACATAATGGACCAGTCAACGATGTCGAGGGGCAAGCCTTGCCGGCATCTTGCTAGGAGCCGGCCGGACTTAGGGGATCGAGAGCGAAAAAGCGGCTGAGCGAGGCCAGATTTTGACGATTTCGCCGGCCCATAGTGGGACTATGGTCCAAGAAAGCGGCGAAATATGGACCGCTTAGA
>JACDDF010000240.1 GCA_013817135.1 Nitrospirales bacterium | reverse complement strand
AAGTGCTTGATACAATTGTGAGCCAACCTCGCGACTTGAAGGATAATCCACTAGAGCGGATTGAAATGACGATAGATGTGATGCGGTAACTCGGGAGAGGAAAGCCGGGAATGTTGATGGAAAGTGCCGATCAGCTGACCGGTTCGGTTGAAGGGTGGTCGGGTGCGTAATCAAATCCACTGGGAATAATGATGCGCCCTCCCGCCCCGGTTTGGCGGGCGAGTTGTTCTGCTACATCGGGATGGCGTTCCCGGATATAGCCGAGTAATCCATGTAAAAATCGATGGGAACGAAGTCCTGATCCGGAAAATTCTTGAATGAAGGTATGGGCCTGGTCTAAGACGTTGGTGACCAAATGAGATTCTAAGGGTTGGCGCTCGCCGAAGACCTTAAATTCCTTTCGTAATTCTTCACCAAAAGCGGGCATTCCTGAGTCTGGTATGTGGATCAGGCTGAAACTTCGCCGGAGGCTTTGGAGGCCTTCCAACACCTCGGCGTCCAGCGCGTCACGCCGGTCCTGGAAAAAGCGATAAGCCAAGGCCTCAAAGACATAAAATATTTCAGTTGCCCGTTCACCCCCGAGGTCCAATAATTGTCGATAGAACCCTCGACGTTCGAGTTCAAACCGGTTCCCCACTCGTTTTTGCTGGTAGTCATCATTGCTCTCGAGAAAGACGCAGGAAGTCGGGCAACTGATATTCGTGATGCGGTTTGTGCCGCAACATTGGCTGCAAATCATTCCTCCAAGTGCGGGACAGGCCCGTTTGCCTTTACGTTGATGACAATAGAGGCACTTACTCATTTGCCGCATCTTTCTTGAGCCAGCCCATTCCATAATCAGACCAGGATCGGGGTTTTTTGTTGGGTTTATCGTTAGAGGGACGCTCAAGACCATTAATCTCTGCGCCGTTCACATACAAGTAGGGGACCATGATCACATGATTGACACGGTCAATCCCGATCCCCGAAGGGGACAACAGAAACTCGGCAATCACCTCTTTTTTGTGATTAGCCAGGATTCGCCAGACTTTCCCTGCCGTTAAATCCGACACATAGATGGTGCCATATTTGTCGAAATCAATCCCGTCTAAATTATAGAACCCACCGGTAAAAAAGGTATTGGCAAATAGCTCCTGAATTGTCCCGGTCTCATCAATCTCAAAAATCTTCCCATCCTCCCAACCGACACCGACCACATGCCCATTCTTGGGACGAATCGTGAGGCCGCGGGGATGTGACAGGCTTTCATCCTGGACAAAGACTGTCACGGTATGTTCGTGGGCAGGGTCACCAATGTGATAAATGGTATTGGAATCGGCATCAGAGACATAGAGCCCGCCTTGAGGATCCGCTGCCAGCCCGGCAAGGGATTGACTGTGAAATTGTGCGAAGGAAATGGTGCGAAGAGTTTCTCCGGTGTTTTTGTCAAATCCCCGGACCGCATCCAGGTCAGCCACATAAAGGGTCGCGCCCACCAGAGCCATTCCTTTGGGTGAGTTCAGGATGACCGACTTTTGACCGCCTTGTATAAAGTGGAGGTCAATCATTTTTCCCTCAGGGGTCACTTTACTGATAAAACCTTTATTTTCCCGTGTCCCGGGGTCTCCGTTGGCATTGGCGATGAAATAGACCTGCCCTCCATCGGCAATCATGCTTTGCGGGAACGCTAAATTCGCCACCTCCTCGGCATAGACAGCAGTCCAACTACCCAGCACCAATACACTGGTGAGGATCGCATTCCTGAAAGAGACAGCAAGACAATATGGCTTCATGGAAATAACCGAACTTGCGCTGAGATGATGAGGACGATCAGAGCGACAAGGGATGGTTAGAGGAAAAGTTGAAGTGGCATGGTAAGTGAGGTTTTTGTAGGGTGTCAAGGAAGGATGAGGCAGCCATTTCGTTGACGAAGATTTTCCCTGCCTGATATCGTAAATCACCGCTAATAAGCGGTATGACCATTTTAATGTGAAGGAGTCAACGTGTCCGCACAGATCATTGATGGCAAAGCATTAGCCCAGGCAATTCGAGAGGGCATTGCTGAAGATGTTCGCCTTTTCGAAAAAGACACCGGCATCAAGCCCGGATTAGCCGCAGTATTGGTAGGGGACGATCCGGCATCGGCTGTCTATGTGCGAAACAAGAAAATAGCCTGCGAAAAAGCCGGACTCTATCCTCAGGAACATCTTTTGCCAGCATCGACTCCCCAAGAAACCTTATTGAAGCTGGTCCATCAGCTCAATGCCGATCCTCGTATCCACGGCATTCTGGTCCAGCTTCCCCTGCCTCCGGGCATGGACAGTCAAGCGATTTTGCACGCCGTCTCTCCCGAGAAGGATGTCGATGGATTTCACCCGGTCAATGTCGGGCGTTTAGTGACAGGCGACCCGAGGTTTATCCCCTGTACGCCCAAAGGGGTCATTCAGATGATCGATTCGACCGGACAAGATATTGCCGGGAAACGAGCCGTGGTGATTGGACGTAGTAATATTGTGGGAAAACCTGTGGCCATGTTGCTCTTGCACCGGCATGCCACCGTCACCATCTGTCATTCCCGCACCAAAGATCTTCCCGGCGTGGTTCGGGAAGCTGACATTGTGATCGCGGCCATCGGGAAACCGCTTTTTGTCACCCCAGACATGGTGAAAGAGGGGGCGATCGTCATTGATGTGGGGATCAATCGATTAGCCGATGGAAAATTAGTCGGGGACGTGGATTTTGGTCGGGTGAAGGAGCGAGCGGGATGGATTACGCCGGTTCCCGGTGGTGTTGGCCCGATGACGATCGCTATGCTGCTTCAGAACACGGTGGAATCCGCGAAGCGGGTTGCTGGCAAATAACCCTCACGGCATACAGAAGAAGTCGGCACACATGACGATTCCTGAATTTACACAACATAAGAAACAGGGTAAAAAGCTCACGGTCGTGACGGCCTACGATGCGCTGTTTACGCGGATTGTGGAGCAAGCCGGGCTTGATGTCATTCTCGTCGGAGATTCCCTTGGCATGGTCGTGCAAGGAAAGCCCAACACCTTATCAGTAACCATGGAAGACATGCTTTATCACACGCGGCTGGTGGCTCAGGCCGCCCAACGGGCGCTGGTAATTGGAGACATGCCGTTTATGTCCTACCAGGCGAGTGTGGAAGACGCAGTGCGGAATGCAGGGCGTTTTCTGCAAGCGGGGGCCGCCGCTGTAAAACTTGAGGGTGGCGCGCCAGTGGTCGATCGGGTGGAGGCCATGACCCGGTTTGGCATTCCCGTCATGGGCCACCTGGGCATGACCCCTCAGTCGGTCAATCAATCTGGCGGATATTCGGTTAAGGGCAAGGCGCAGGAAGAAGCGGAAACGATTGTGAGCGATGCCAAGGCCCTGGAGGCTGCGGGGGCATTTGCGGTGGTGTTGGAATGCATGCCGACCGGGCTGGCGAAACGCATTACCGAAGCCCTTTCAATTCCGACCATTGGCATTGGAGCCGGGCAGGGATGTGATGGGCAGGTGCTGGTGCTCTATGACTTGTTAGGCCTCTTCGATGACTTCGTCCCGAAATTTGTCAAACCCTATGCCCATCTCAAAGCGGATGCCTTGCAGGCGCTCCGGCGGTATAAAGAGGAAGTTGAATGCGGAAAATTCCCCACCGACAATGAAAGTTATCATTAGTAAAGCCTCACACCTTACTTCTCGCGATCTCCGGGCTGAATTTTGCACTTTTCAAATCTTCAATTGTTGCCTTACCGCAGCCTATAAGGCACGCAAGATTTCCTGCATTTTCTATTGATCGTTCTCCCCGGTCATCAATCCTGCCTTGAGCAGTCCGCTGGACGGACCTTCAACCCATCCAAAACGGGTGTGTTATGCTGATCCGCATAAGATCCTGTGAGCCTTGGCCCAAGGTATCGCAACTCATTGAACAGACACCGATTTTGACGTATGGTTCAGGTAAATTGTTAGCCCACTACATGACACAGCCAAGCCACATAACACCAATACCGCGCGTCGCGATCAGTCAACTCACATTCAGTGACTGGACAGAGGTCGTGATCTCACAAAACGATATTGTTCTCGTGGTTGGTCCAAACAACGCTGGCAAGAGCGCGGCCCTCCGCGCCATTCGCGACAAGCATTCAAAATGCATCGAATAAGAGCCCGGTGGTGCAGAGTGTCCTGGTCCAACGAACGGGCACTCTTGGCGAATTCACAGCCTGGCTATTAAGTTGGACTGTTCTGCAAACAGAGTCCGCACCGGAGAATCCTGTCTATCAAGCATTGGGGCACGCAATTAATCTCAGCCTAGCCAAAAGTGAATGGCAGCGAGGCGACAGCGTTCTTGGCGTCTTGGCTCGCTGGTTCTGCCATCTTCTTTCCGCAGATGAACGGCTTCAAATCTGCAACCCGCCTGGAAACATTGCCTTGGCTCGAGACTGTCCAAACCATCCTATTCACTTATTGTTGCGAGATGACAAACTTGAATTGCGGTTGAGTGCGAAGTTTCGTAAAGCATTCGGCGTTGATCTTGTCGTACATCGCAATGCCGGCAGCCAAGTCCCGCTGCACGTCGGCGACCGCCCCTCACCATTTGAGGGTGAGGATCGGGTCAGCATTAGCTACATTGAACGGCTGGAGGAGCTACCAACCCTCCATACCCAGGGCGATGGCATGCGAAGCTTTGCTGGCGTTCTATTGGCCACTTCCGTAGGTCGCGAGAGCATTATGCTCATCGACGAGCCAGAAGCCTTCCTTCATCCACCTCAGGCCCGCCTTCTTGGCACAACTCTAGTTGAAGATCGCAATCGCGAGCGCCAGTTGTTTATCGCAACGCACAGCACCGACATACTGCGTGGCGTTTTAGATACTGAGAGTCCTAACGTGCGCGTAGTTCGCATTCGGCGAAGCGGATCGACTAATACGGTTAGGCTACTTAGCAACGAGAGAATAAAGCAGCTTTGGGGTGATCCTTTACTTCGCTACT
>JACDDF010000239.1 GCA_013817135.1 Nitrospirales bacterium | reverse complement strand
CTACTCCGATTAGATAATTGATTTTTAAAAATTTTCGAAAATGGTTAAGTTTTTCTAGAAGGCTGGCCACATGATGGAAAAAGGCCACTGCGATAAACGTCGCCCCAGTCATAAGTAATTTGACAAAAAACAAAGCTTCCTCTGCGGTATTTGAACTTAACCAGAAATAGTACCCAAAACTCCAAAGTGCAATCGTTGCCCAAAACAATGCATAGGTCCAATACCGAGGATCTTCTGGAGAACGAAAATAAATGAGCAGCGCAAGCCCCATAGCCGCTATACCATTTAACAAACCGCTGATGGCAAAAAAATCCATAGGTATAGTGTTAGCCCTAAAAAGGGTTAAACCTTAATGTTCAGCACCCGGAAAGAAGTCAACATGTCAAGAAAAGGCCGCACCAGCCTTGAGGGGTCTACTTTGATTTTAAACCGTAACCTGAACGGTCAAAATGGTCAAGTATTCCCCATTTTGATTTACTGTGTGCTCCTGATGTCTTAGTATCATGAAGGATCTCCCTGCGAACTTGGTGCCCAACCTCCAGTCGCCCTTTGGCCTCTCAGGAATCCATTTTCCCCCGTCGGTGTTGAAAAGCCCAGAGAGCCCAGCATCGGATTCTCAATAGGGAGGATTGTGAAGGAAAATTGAAGGAAGGGTATGTACCTTAGGGATACAAGAGGTCATATGAAGCCAGTTGAGTCAAACTTGAAAGTGTGCCTGGATGAGGGAGGCTAGGCGTAGAACGATCAATCAGGATGGCATGAAGTCCAGCCTGTCGAGCCCCCTCTAAATCCTCAATAGGATGATCTCCCACATGTAGAGCTTCTTGAGGGACAACCATGTGTTCATCGAGTGCATGACAAAAAATCTTTTGAGCTGGCTTGGCAGCTCCGACTAAACTGGAAATGGTCACAGAATCAAAAAATGTGTTGAGACCAAGCGCACGGGAAACCTGAAAAAACCGGCTATCAAAATTGGAAATGATTCCGAGTTCAAATCCCTGCCGCTTTAGATGACCTAAGACTTCGTATGTATCAGGAAACAGTTCCCAGTGGGTAGACTGCCCAAACGCCCCAAATACCTCTTCGAAAAAATCATCGAACCCCTCGAACATACCCACCCGGTAAAAAACGGCATGCACGACATCAAACCACCACAACCGCTCGCATTGTTTGAGTTTTTCCGGCCGCTCCACCGAGAAAACAGGAAGAGGCATGTCTTTCATCGTTTGCTTAAAAGCTGCATTCAAGGCCTGTTTGATCTTTTCGGTGTCAGGAACCCCGTATTTTTTGGCATAGGATAAGTACACCTCCCCTACTGATCCCTTCACATCAAATAAGGTCCCTACAGCATCAAAAAAAATGACTTTTATGGGAGATGAACTCATAGAAGAAAGTTGAGTGGACAGAGGATCAAGGCCAAAAGGTCGGTGGACCGACCCTTGCCTCAAACCAAAGGTTTTATTGAGTTGTTCAATCAGAACAAACGCAAGGAAGGAAAATTAAGAAGTGAAGCGATCCTCTTTTAACACGACAACGACCACATCAAGAAATTAGCCTATTATTTCTTTTTGCCTTTTTCACGCCTGGCAACTTCCAAACCTTTTACCCGTTGTTGATTTTTTCGATGTTTTCTTCGCAAATCACGATCTTTTTGCCGACCACGTGGCATGAGCGATTCTCCTGAGTTAATTGAGATTGTTAAAACTCCAGTGACCCCACTTTTACCATAGGCATCATGAGGGGAACAAGAGGTGATATTTGCAGGGCCATAGAGCCCGTGATAACATCGGACTTTTTTCGCCAATTCAGAAATACCATTATGGCATCTTCACAATTAGAAAAAAACTACAATCCCGGTGAAGTCGAGCACCGGTGGGGGTCATACTGGGTAGAACACCGACTCTTCCAGCCTGACCCAACCAACCTCGCTCCTTCCTTTAGTCTGGTTATTCCCCCGCCCAACGTGACGGGATCCCTTCACATAGGACATGCACTCAATACATCTATCCAGGACATTATCGTTCGTTGGCGACGCATGCAGGGATTGAACACCTTATGGATCCCCGGAACAGACCATGCAGGTATTGCGACCCAAAATGTGGTTGAACGGCAACTCGCGCAGGAAGGTCAATCACGAGAACACCTCGGCCGCTCAGCCTTCATCGACCGGGTCTGGAAGTGGAGACACCAATCCGGAGATACTATTCTCGAACAACTAAAACAGTTAGGAGCCTCGTGCGATTGGTCTCGCCTTCGGTTTACCATGGACGAAGGACTTTCTCTGGCGGTTCGAGAAGTGTTTGTTCGCCTGTACGAAGAAGGCCTCATTTACCGAGGTGAACGTTTAATTAATTGGTGTCCTCGCTGCCTGACGGCCCTTTCCGACATTGAAGTTGAGCATGAACCCACCAAGGGAAAGCTTTATCACATTCAGTACTTCCTCGTTAACGATCCCACGAAATTTCTCATGGTTGCCACCACCAGACCAGAGACCGTTCTGGGGGATACCGCCGTGGCTGTCCACCCTGATGATCCTCGCTACCAGAAGTACATTGGACAGAAAATTCGTGTCCCTTTGACGACACGGACCATTACAGTTGTGGCTGATCCGATATTAGTTGACCGGGAATTTGGAACCGGGGCCGTAAAAATTACCCCTGCGCATGACTTCAATGATTTTGAAGCAGGCGAACGTCACGGCCTTCCACGCCTGGCTATACTCGACTTCCAAGGTCGCATGAGCCCAATGGGACTCCAGGAGGCCCAGGCCGATCCCACACTTCAAGCGGAGCTCAACTTCAAGTCCGTCCAGGAAGCCCGCGCCATTGTGATAGAAGCCCTGGAAAGGCAGGAATTTCTCTCCAAGGTCGAAGATCACGCCATGGCCATTGGCAAATGCTACCGATGCAAAACAGTTGTTGAGCCGTACCTTTCACCACAATGGTTCGTCAAAATACAACCCTTGGCGACTCCAGCTATCCAAGCGGTTGAAGCGGGTGACATTCGTATTATTCCCGATGGATGGAAAAATAATTACCTGGGCTGGATGCGCCAGATCAAAGATTGGTGTATTTCTCGCCAAATCTGGTGGGGGCATCAAATCCCCGCCTGGTATTGTCGAAACTGCAACAAGGACCATTTGCCCAAAACCAGCCAAGCTGGCGAAGCACCTGACCAGAAGGGTATTCATTCCGTCCAGCTCACGAGAAGCTGCTTTATAGCCTCAGATGCTCAACCCATCGTGTCAAGAACTCCACCACAATCATGTCCAACATGTGGAGGGACCAACCTTTTTCAAGACCCTGATGTATTGGATACCTGGTTTTCCTCGGCTCTCTGGCCATTTTCTACCCTCGGATGGCCAGAAAACACAGAAGACCTGAAAACCTTTTATCCAACAGCGACCCTAGTCACTGGATTGGACATCCTGTTCTTTTGGGTTGCCAGAATGATCATGATGGGCCTGAAATTTACAGGGAAAGTCCCATTCCGCGATGTGTACATCCATGCCTTGGTTCGTGACGCTGAGGGCCAGAAGATGAGCAAATCCAAAGGAAATGTCATTGATCCCCTGACCAAAATGCGCCAATATGGAACGGATGCGCTGAGGTTTACCCTGGCCTCAATGGCCTCACCGGGAAGGGACATTAAGCTGGCCGAGGAACGCATCGAAGGATATCGAAATTTTGTCACAAAGATCTGGAATGCCGCACGCTTTATTCATCTCTATGCCGACGGACCACGGGCATCACTCGCAGCAGAGTGCCGACCTTTTCCAGATCGATGGATTCTCAGCCGACTGAACCATACGATCCGTGAGGTGACCAAAGCGTTTGAAGACTACCGCTTTGACCAAGCCGCCTCCGCGCTCTATCAATTCATATGGCATGAATATTGTGATTGGTTTATAGAACTCGCCAAACCCTGCCTCCAAGAGGAAAACCATCCTGATGCGCCTGCCACCCGCCAGACGCTCTTGGAATCATTTGAAATCATCCAACGGCTGTTACACCCCGTGATGCCATTTATTACGGAAGAAATCTGGCAATCCTTCCCGCACGAAGGGCCATCAATCATGACGCAACCCTTCCCCACCGAAAAAGCGGAATGGGCCAATGCTAAAGCCAAACAGGCTTTTGCTGAAGCCGAACAGGCCTTTTCCCTTCTTCAATCGTCAATCAACACAGTAAGAACCGCCCGAGCGCTCTTGAATGTTTCCCCGGCTCAAACACCTTGGGTCTATGGAAGGAGCATCCGGGACAAAGACATCGCGCCCCTAACTGCCCTTAAGCCCTATATCGAATCGCTCCTCCGTTCGGACTTGGAAACGAGCACCATAATTCTTCCTCCCCGCACACTAGAATTACCTTGCGGTCATTTCTATACCATTGGCCCTCAAGTACCGATTGACCTTGACCTCAATCAGGTTATCAAAAATGTCCAAAAACAAATTGGAGAAAAAGAGAAGGAAGTCCAACGCCTCCAAGGTCGTTTAGCCTCTCCTGAATTCAGGGAGAAGGCGGAATCTTCCGTCATCCAAGACTCTGAAGACCGTCGTGCCAAAATCCAGGATGAGTTGGATCTTTTGAAAATTACCGAACAACAACTTACTTCCATGACCTCTTAGTGATACAGGTATTTTGAAATGGATGTACCTTCCCTGGTTACGCCTCCCCCCCTTTCCTCTATGCGACGCATAATCAGCGCTGCCCTGGAAGAAGACCTTGCCTACGGAGACTTGACCTCGACCCTTCTCATTCCACCAACCCTGTTAGCTCGCGCCGAAATCAAAGCGAAAGGCCACATGATTGTGGCAGGCGTGGCCGTTGCCAGGGAGGTGTTTCAAGCAGTCGATTCAAGCATCGCATTCACCACGCATTTTGACGATGGAACCATGGTGCGCCCGTCAACCCCTATCCTCACCCTCAAAGGGAAGGCACAGTCGCTCCTTCAAGGCGAACGTATCGCCCTGAAC
>JACDDF010000238.1 GCA_013817135.1 Nitrospirales bacterium | reverse complement strand
ACTTTTCCGTTTCTTTTCAGCACAACTTTGGATGCGACGATCACACTTTCCCCATCTTTCATGATACGTGAACCGGTCACTTCAACTTTATCGCCTTCCATGACCTCGACTCCCTGCTCTTTGAGGTAATTATCAGGTGCAACCCGCACACGTTCTGTCCCGGATGAGGTTTTCACATCCAACACTATCAGGCTATCGGTCGTGGCGACTCCTGATTCAAACAGGTCATTGTTCACATTTTCCACCGTTCCATCTACTGTTTCGACGGTGGCCGGATTGAAGTCCCTGGTATGAATGGCGGCTGCTTGTTGATTGTGGACTGATGGGTGTTTTTTGGCTGTTGTCTTTTCTCCAATCGGCGCTTCGGCGACCTGAACCATCATCTTATCATCCTGTTTGGTGAGCTTGACCTCCGCCCAAGGGATGGAATAATTTTCTGCCCCGATTCCCAGCGTTCCGCCGAATGTGCCTCCATAGGAGAGCACAATATAAGATATCTGGCCGGTTTTTTGATCAATCAGTAAATCTTTGACCGTTCCAAGTTCCTTACCCGCCTTATCAATGACGGTATTGCCAATGAGAGTATTGGCATTGAGAAGGAGATCATTGGATGGATGAGCAGAACCTGCGGATTCACTGAGTGCTAGGGATATCCCTCCTCCTGTCAAGGCAAAGGCTAATGCCAGACCGACCATGCCACTCTTTCTTCGTTGTGTGTTCATTGTTGCAATTCTCCTTGTTGTTAAAGTTGCAGATAGAATGGTATTTAGAATCAGAACGACCGGTTTTTCATGATCTGGTTTTGTGGATGAGCCCTTTCGCCAGGAGATCTGACGAACTTCCGGTCCGTTTCCAACTTTTCCACCATGGGAAAAGACACATAGGAAATTCCACTGGGGTTCTGAGCCCGCAATATCGTTCTGACCGTTGCGAGGTTCTTCCCGGAATTGTCAACGACTGCCTCCCCCTTGAGCGAGTCCGTACCTACTCCTGCCAGGCCAATGGCTAAAACTACTCCGAGCATGGGTGTGAATTTTGATTTGATGTTCATGATGTTTAATCCCATGAGTGTAATGATAAAATGACTGCCTTGGTGGATGTTGTCTTTTCTTGATAATAAGGAAAACTATAAATAATGGTCCTGGAGAAAACCCTGGCATTCCCCTCTTTCTTCCCTTAGGGTTCATATATTTTTTTCCAAAAAACTTTCTTTTCAAGGGTTCTTTCCAGATGTTTTTTATCTGTTTTGGAGCGATCATAGGTTAAGGAGGGAAAAAAGGTGGATTTTGTGAGGTGAGATGAATCGCTCCCATTTGTTACCCACACAAGGAGAATAACGATGCGAAACAGAATGATTGGCATGAGCATATTGGGATTAGTCTTGTTTCTTTTCATGACTTCGGGAAAGGGTTTTTCGTCTGAGCCTTTTCCGAACAACCTGGAAGCTCAATCCCTCCAGAAAGCAGACGGGGAACAAACAATTGAACCTGGCCAAGAGGGGGGAGCAGGGGATCCGGGACATACACTTCCCGGGATTGTTCCGCCGGTTCATGATCAGGAGATGGTGATTCATCCTGAAACGCCTATTGATCCGGAGGCGGTCGTCACTCCCCCGGTCGTCGATCCGGAAATGGCTGTTGATCCCGCCACTCGGCAACCCATGACGAAGGATAAGTTGGAACAATTAACTCCCCAGGGGATGGAAAAGAATGTTCCGGATCAGAAATAAAGAACAATATTGAAAATTTTTTACGGTGAGGTCGGGGATAGGGCTTCAATCTGTCCCCGGTTAGGGTCGGATGATTGTGAGCCATATCCGGTGACGGCATGAGCGGAGGCGGCTACCGCGAAGCGAGCGGCATGAACCAACGATTGATTTTTCAGAAGGACTAACGATGAGTGCTCCTGAGAAAACATCCCCCGCACTCGTGGTATCTATCGGGCGAACTGGCGGAGCAGACCTACCCCAATGACGTGTGGGCCGATATGCTGGGATTTTTATCTAAAAAATCCAGTACATGCTTCGTGACGAGTGTCGGTTGATCCCACATGACGAAGTGCCGGGCGTCCTTCACACGAATCAGTCTCGATCCGGGAATGTCCTTTGCGAGCCTTTCCCCGTAATGAACCGGTTGAAACCGGTCGTCCTCACCCCATAGCACCAGTGTCGGAATTCTCAGACCAGGAAGAAGGTGAGTAATCTCCGTCGTGAGATTGGTATTGAGGGCTGCAGCATTTCTGATTAGAGAGAGTTTGCCCACCTCCGTCGTATAGGGAGCCAAAAATCCTTCGAGAAGGTCTCGATGGATGGATGAAGCAAATCCCGGTTTCAATGCTTGTCGAAGTAACCGCACGGCGAAAGATGCCGATAATTTCCGGTGAGCTTCGGGGTGGCCGAATTGCAGCATAAGTTCAATAGGCCAGGAATCGTAACAGACGGTATTCATCACGATCAGGCGTTCGACCCGTTCGGGAAACCGTGTCGCCAATCTCAAGGCCACCCCCCCGCCGATATCATGTCCGACAATGGTGGCATGGGAAATGCCCAAGTGGCCCAGCCAGGCGTCGACCATCTGTGCCTGGGCGGCAATGGATCGATCGAAACAATCCGCTTTATCGCTGAATCCAAACCCGGGTAGATCGGGAATCAGGACCCTATGCGTTCGCGTCAGTTCAGGATAGATGCCGTGCCATAGATATCCCCACACAGGGATTCCATGTATCAAAATAAGAGGGGGACCATTTCCCGCCTCTACATAACTGACAAATCGATCGTCGAGACGGCTCACGAGTTGAAGCCTTTGATAATCGCGCCATGTCATGAGGATGGGCCTATTACCGGGGATTGGAATTCTGCAGGAAAGGGGGAGACTGCCAATTCCTGACTTGATCGCCAATCCAGGGACATGAGGAGAATATTTAACATCAACGGCGGCAACAGATGTGTAAAGTGTGAAGTCGTCTCAAGGAAATCGTTCCGGCTCCTTCCGAGAAGATCAATCTGGTGGTCGGAAAGAGCCAAGCGAGGAAGGAGGTCGCTCGCCTGGTGTTGAGCCGCTTCCCTCAGTACCATGATAGCCTCCAGATACTGGGGATGTTTCACGATAGGTTTTAAGCGATGCCAGGCTGCCACCAAATATTCCGGCCACAATGCAAGTGTTCGATAATCACTGTTGATGTCGGTTAACCCTAACGTTCGTTCGATATCCCGGAATGTTTTTCGTAAAGTGAGATCCTCAGGCGGGTCATCAATCATCTCCATGGGGTACATCCCCCGGGGAACACCTCGCGGGATCAGCTCATGGTCGGGTTGATGGGGTTGAAAAGGGGAGAGGGTTGGATGGTGACAGGCATATTCGACGACGGACGTGATAACCAAAAGCTTAGGGTTAATGTAGTGATAAATTTGGAGAGCGGCCTGTATTTGGAAATTTTGACTTTCCCCCAGAAAGACAGAAGGTGTGATCTTCAATCTCGGAAGTCGGTCTGCAAGTTGCGCGGCTAAGGCCCGTATGTGGTCGGATGAGTCCTCAAATAAACGAGTCTCTGCTATGGGTCGAATCGCGTCCCACAATACCGGAAAAAATTTGTGGTAGGTCGCCCACTTGCGGAAATTAAGATTGACGCCTGAAATGCGAAATACTTGTCGAATCTCATGAAAGATATCACTGAGTTCTCTCTCTGCCTCTTCCTCAAGTATGGGACTCTTTTTCATAAGTCAATCCGTGATGTGAACGAGATTTCAATACCGGGTGAATCGGCCAGGGCAATCCGACCCCCAACTATGAAAATTGTGCCGGAACCATCCTGTGTTGCCTACTGCCAGAAACCCTATATTTCGAGAATATTATCCAGGGTTTTCTCTAGTTACCCCGTTGGAACGGACCAATTATCATTTGCCAACATTCGAAGTGGGTTCGTTTTAGATCCGCAGGTATTTGGAAAAACAGAGGGGAAAGTAAATGGCTATACCATCCACAAACATTCGAGTTGAGGAGCATACCGACGACCGTATCAATGAAGAGATTTACCAACGAAGTAAACATCATGTGGCGGTGTATGCCGCGGCCGGATCCGCGGCGATAGACCGTCGATTGAAAGAGTTGGATCAAGAATGGGATATCGAACGGGTGCTCGAAGCGAACGCGGCATCCATTTCACTCATAGGCTTAGGGTTAGGGGCCTTGTACCATCGACGATGGTTTTTGCTCCAGGCTGCGGTAGCAGGATTTCTGGTCCAGCATGCCATACATGGATGGTGTTCACCGATTCCGGTATTTCGACGTCTGGGGATTCGCACTCCCAATGAAATCCAACAGGAGCGGAAGGCGTTAAAAGCATTGCGGGGAAATTATCGCGATGTACCGGAGGTACCGAAAACAAAAAAGGACACCTATATGTCCCACATCAATCCAGCTTTTCAGGCAGCAGGGCGGAATGCTCATCGCCCTGGATAATGCCTGCAGAAACACTCCTGTTCCTCTAAAGAATTCAGGCGATGATTAAAGAATTCAGTCGATGATCGTTAAACAATTTCATTTGGAAAGTCTGGGCCATGCCTCGTATTTCATCGGGGCCGAAGAAACCGGGGAAGCCTTGGTGCTGGACATTCGGCGGGATGTCAGTCCTTATCTCGATGAAGCTCGAAGACAAGGAATGAACATTGCCTATGCCATTGAAACACATCAACACAATGATTATGTCACCGGCATTTGTGAGTTAGCCAACCGTATTTCCGTTCAATGCCTAGCCGGCAAACACGCCAATGTCGGGTATGACGCGCGTTCCATGTCTGATGGAGAACGGTTGACCATGGGCGAGGTCGTCTTTCAAATTCTCCATACCCCCGGGCATACCCCGGAACATATTAGTGTGCTGGTCACCGATCGTTCCCGAGGGGAGGAGCCAGTCTTGCTACTGTCCGGTGGGGCTTTACTCGTAGGGGATGTTGCCAGGCCGGATTTATTGGGAGGGCCTGAAGAGGCTGCCAAAC
>JACDDF010000237.1 GCA_013817135.1 Nitrospirales bacterium | reverse complement strand
GCCTTCTCCTCCACCAACCGCACTGCCCGGCGTCGCAAGGCTTCTTGAGTCGAGGCATCCAGCTTGCGCGCATCGTCCAATTGCATGACCAGAGTCTAGCATAACAACCCTCATGTTGTCATCTATTTGCTTGGTTTATTAGTAGTTAGGCAACCCCGATGCCACACGATTGCAGACACAACACGCGTGACTGGGATGATAGGGCCACATGCAGGAGGGTTTCCCAATGACGAGCTTGATCAGGTCTTTTCAGAAATTAATGTCTCCATGCCAGACCGAATCGGGAATCACGGTCGTGGAAGTGGGAGCGACCATGCTGGTATTTCTCACCGCTCTCTTCGCCGTAGCAGAAATGGGTTGGTTTTTTGTGCACCAGAATACCCTCACGTCTGCAGTAAGAGAGGGCATTCGTATTGGGACCGTTGGCGCGACTTCAGTCGATGGTAATGGAAATGCCTTATCCCGTAAAAACTCAATCAAACAAGCGATTCAACAAAGTGCCGCAGCAGTCATGGATATCGAGTCGCCAAACATTTTCATTTTCCCCGTCGATGCCGATTGGACCGATCCTGATGATCCGGCTGTTGTGGGAACGGCAAGTGCCGGAGGTGCCGGAGCATTCATGCGGGTCAGAGTAAATTTCACCCATCAATTTTTCACCCAATTGATCGGAGGGTTTTTTGGGGCAGGTGATACCATTGTCATGTCGTCCGAAGGGACCTACCGCAATGAAAACTTCATCCTAGGAGGGGGCTCATGATGGCATCATTGTTTCAAACGGGACAAAACGAACGGGGAACCGCTTCCGTCGAACTCGCCTTTTCCCTCATGATTTTCTTGTTCGTCGCATTTGGTATTGTCGAATACGGAAGCCTCATCAACGAACGTAACGCGCTCACACAGCTCGCGAGAGAGGGCGCAAGCTTAGCCTCACGAAACTTGACGACGTCGGCGAACATGATGAATCTTCTCGGCTCCACTAACAATGCCCTGGATTTTAAAAATCAACCAAACAAATATCATATTTACTTAGCCCAAATCACCGCCGGGACCGTCGCGAACAATAATCCTGTGTGTACGGTCGTTGAGCAGGGAGGTTTTAACGGCTCAGGCGTGGCGGCTCCAGCGCTTCCGAATTGCGATTTACCCCAAAACCTTTACGACTATTTGGTGTATGTTCCCGGTACCGGTGCAACAGTACAACAATTTACTGTCGTAAAAGTTTATTATGAACATGATCCAATGACCCCTGTCGGAGCTGTAGCGGCTCAATTTACAGGGGGGGGGCAACCTGGGTAATAGTGTGACCTTATTCAGTCAAGCGATTTTTTGACCTAGGACGGCAGGAGTCTGTTCAGGAAGATACTTCCGCATCATATACTTTTAGATTGGATAGACCGCAATCTGCTAAACAGACGTGTGAAGCAATCAGGCGGAAGTCCCCACATCCTTCTCACCTGTTCTTCTCATACCTTCCATCGCTGGGATGAGAAGGTATGAACCACCGGTTGGTACTGAAGCCTCACATTTTTGATCTTCCGGATGCACTCCCTGAATAGAGGACTGACTACCACCTCAAAACCATTCGAGCATTTCCCATTTTCCTTACAAAGTGAAAACACCGCGTCAGGAAACGATCATCCATACACGTCCACTTCACAAGTTTGGCTTTAATTTACACTTTTTCCTCGTTGTTCAATGAGGGTCTGTACCGTAGATCTGATCGTTTGTAAATCGGTCGAATTCACACGAATGGTAGTGTCTTGTTCAAGTTTGGTTAAGGGCTCCTCTTTGATCTTTTGCTGTTCCATGACTCTAATCGTTGCGTCAGAGGCATCGGTCCGTTGTTTAGTTCGACTTGCTATTCGCTCGGCCAACACCTCATCCGGCGCCCAGACGTCCAAGATGACAACAGACACGTGCCGTTCATGAGCGAGTCGGATGAATGACCGCCTTTGTGCGCCATCAAGGAATGTGGCATCCACAACGACCGGATAGCCAGCCTGTAACATGGTGTTCGCAAGATCCCGTAACCGATCATAGGTTGCGCGAGTCATGGCTGGCGCGTACAAGCCCTCTGAAGTTCCCTGCCCAACAACTATTTTACGTTGTTCGGCATGAATCCGTTTACGTTCCACATCGGATCGCACTCGCACGGCACCCAAAGCTTTCACCACTTCGGTAGAGACCGTTGTCTTCCCAGTTCCGGAAACTCCATGCATCAGCATCAACATTGGAGGAGAAGGCATCATCAATCGATGGGCAAACTCCACGTATCTACTTATTTCTTCAAGAATATCTTCCCGAACTGCGCTTCCGGGGTCTACCTGAGCCAGACGCAAGCCCGCCACTTTCGCTCGAACGAGTGCCCGATACACCTCATACAGCCGGAACACACTCATCCCGGCATAGTCACCAGTCACTTCCAGATAACAGTTTAAAAACCAATATGCCAAATCCACTCGATCCTTGCTCTCTAAATCCATGACCAAAAACGCGACTTCACTAATAACATCAATCCAACGCAACTCTGGTTTAAATTCCAAGGCATCAAACACGCAGGTCCGGCCCTCAAATAGGGAAATATTTCCTAGATGAAGATCACCATGACATTCTCGAATCTGCCCTGAGGATTTGCGTTCTCTTAATAATGGTCTCAATCGCTTCCATTCATGGTTTGTCCATCCCTTGATATCCTTCATACAGTATTGAATCCGCACAGGGAGGGCTGCAAGAGGAATGTCCTCGAAGCACTCTGCTATAGGTCGCCATACCATATCCGGCTCTCCATAGGGAAAGGTATCTCCTGCAGATTCAATCCGGCCATGGAATGTGCCAATATCTAGGGCCAGTTGACCGACCACAGATTCATGCAGGTTGCCTGTCTCAAGGAGATTGTGAAACTCCTGATCGGGAGGAAATTGTTTCATTTTGACGGCCCATTCAAAAGCGCTTCCATCCCCATCAATGCGAGGATCTGATGGGGACCCGGTGATGGGGACCACCCCCAGATAGAGCTGTGGGGCTAACCGTCTGTTGAGACGAACCTCTTCTTCACAAAACCACTTCCGTTTTTCAAGTGTCGAAAAATCAACAAAGGAAAACAACACGGGCTTTTTAATTTTGTAGACATACTGACCGGTTAGGAACACCCATGAAATATGCGTTTCCACAAGCGTGACCTGACTCACCGGGTGTGAATAACATTCCGGTTTCTGTAGTGATGCGACTAACTGAGAAGAAATCATAGCCATCCAATAAAGACCATTAGCCCCACGAGAGGAGATGAAAATATATCGTTCCGGACCGCACTCAGTTTAGTGCACTTGCGCATCCTACCCAATTTCATTCCTTTCACCAAAAAGGAAAATCCGTCCACTGATGATGAACCGTTCATTTGACTTGTGAAGAAATTCCCCGACCAGGTACAATATAAATATTCAACTAATTATGTTTAGACGAATCAAAACTTTTTTCATCATATTTCTGTTTATCCTGGTCGCAGCGCTGCTGACAGCGCTCTGGTTGTTGCCGGGCATGTTCTCCGCCAAAGCCACTCCCCCCGAGTGGGAGGTGAAAGCGGCAAGATTTATCCGCCATCTGGCAACTCCAAGCCACTTCCTCAAGATGACGAACCCGGTGCTTTCTTCTTCAGAAGCACTCGCGGAAGCTCGGCATCATTTTGCCGATCACTGCGCGACCTGCCACGCCAATGATGGAAGTGGAAAAACACATATGGGCCCGAATTTCTACCCTCCCGTTCCTGACCTCAGGGCCCCTGCCGTTCAAGCGATGGCTGATGGCGAATTGTTTTATGTCATTCATTACGGCATTCGATTTACCGGAATGCCAGCCTGGGGGAAAGGTCTGCCGGAAGAAGATCTCGACAGCTGGAAATTAGTACACCTTATTCGACATTTCCCCAATATCACTCCTGAAGAAATCGCGGAGATGAAACTATATAATCCTCTTACCCGCGAAGAACGGGAGCAACAAGAAACCCTTGATCAATTTTTATCAGGCGAAGATGTGGTACCCCAGGAGCACCACCATTAATTTCATAATCCAAGGAGTCATCCTCATGAAATATTTTAGCATTTTGGCCGTTCTGTGCTCCATATTTCTGACCGTCCCAGCCTGGGCACATGGCGATGCCGCTCATGTGATGGGAACCGTTACGGAATCGGGAAATGACCATGTGGTGGTCACAACTCCAAAGGGGGAATCCCTGACCCTCGCCTTTGATCCTCAAATTACGTTTCAACAAAATGGCATTCATGTAGAAAATGCCCGCCCGCAGGTTGGGGACCGACTTGTGGCCGAGGTTTCCAAAAAAGGAGTCCCTGAAAACCGGGACTGGGTTGCGACGGAGATCACATTTTCCACACCAAAAAAGAAGCCTTGATTGCTGAACACGATTCAGGACCCGCCATGAGGAAGAAAAGTTATTCGTTTTTTTTATGTAAGCTGAATTCAGGCTTCATCGGGAAGAATCGAATCCGAATTGACACACTCCCTAATTATTATCTTCATAATTGCATTTTTCGATCCCCCAGACTTTCAAGAATTTCCCCCTGCCCTTAAGAATCCATGAGCACAGCACACCATGACTCAATCAAAGGATTCCTAATAATGTTTCAGAACTCCCTGGCGACCCGCCTCATTCAAGCAGGACAGAGCCAAGATTGAGCAAATGAGTTGGAGTGCACCAGGGGGTGACATTCTGGGATCCCGTCCAGGGGAATGCCGCCAGTATCGTTTACAAAGAAGGCTCTCGGATCAACCGGATCATCAGAGGAATCTGTTGGATTTGCATCTCTTCATTATGGAGGAATATCCCTTAGATTCAACTCGTAAGTGCAACAGTTAATGAAGTGGTGGTGTCAAAGAATACCTCATGTGGCGTACGATAGCCGAGCGTCTTTCTGGGTCGGTGATGAAGCCAGTCTCTCGCTTCTTGCAACTCAGCCTCGGTCACCTTACGAAGGTCCTG
>JACDDF010000236.1 GCA_013817135.1 Nitrospirales bacterium | reverse complement strand
GTTTCACCTTCTTCAATACTCCCGGCAGGAAATTCTATGGTGCTCCTTCGTAAGGCAGGTCGAAATTGACGAACAAGAATAAATTCTTCGTTTCTTGTGATGGCTAACACTAAGACGCCATCTGAGCTCTCAATGCGGTAAAAGGGTCGTCGGTCCAAGTCAGAAAGCTCATCCCACGTTTCTTCGTGTACCCGAAACCACGGACACTCAAAAACCTCCTTGGTCATACCCATTCGTGATGGACCCGAACTCAGAAATTGCATTGGGTCACGCTCTCAAGCTCGATGCCCAACAAGAATTTTCTCCTTGGATTTTTTAGGAGTCTTGAGAGAGGGAGGCCGTCTTCGTTCCAATCCGTTATGATCCACCTCCGCATCCTTATTGTTCCTTTCCACCTCAGATGGACCTTCACCGGATACCCGTCTATCAGCTCCGTCATAATAAATTATGCTACTTCCTGATTGGGAGAATGAAAACGGCACGCAAACATAGGGATTCATTGCTGAAAGAAAATGTGCCTGCTTGGAAATCGGAACATAAAACAACATAAACCCACTGCCTCCAGCCCCAGACAGCTTTCCACCAGTAGCCCCGTGGTCTAGCGCTTTTTGATAAATTTCATCAATCGTGGAATTGGAAATATCCTCGGAAAGGGAGCGTTTCAACATCCAGCTTTTATGGAGCAACTTCCCAAACTCCTCCAGGGAACCAGTTCCACTCAAAATATCCAGACCTTTATCCACCATCGCTCGCATATTTTTCAGCTCTGCAGACCGGAGAGGAATGTTTTTGGTAACATTTTTAGCGATGTCAGAACCTAAGCGACTCGTGCCGGTATAAAGCAGGACCAGATTTTGTTCAAGTTCGGCCAATCGCCCTAATGGCAGGGTAAGAGGTTCAACTTGAATCTGCCCGTCTCTTAAGAATCGAATCACATTAAACCCGCCAAATGCGGCGGCCACTTGATCTTGGGAGCCAACCGTTTCCTTTAAGATATCTTGCTCCAACCTGAATGCCTTGCGGGCCAGGTCCATTTTTCCCAACATCTCCCCCTTCAACCCGGTGAGTGCTTTCACCAGGCCAACCGAAAAGGAAGAGCTGGACCCAATGCCCGATCTGGCGGGTAAATCACCTTGATGCTGAATTTCCACTCCCTGAGAATCATCAAAACCTAAAAACCGGAGGCCTTCTCGAACGGCAGGATGGAGAATCTCTCCAATAGTCGATACCGTTTCAATATGAGACCAGACAATCCGATGTTTGATATTGAAAAATGGAGGAAGGTACCGACAACTCACATAACAATACTTGTCAATGGTGGTTGAAAGAACCGCACCCTCTTCCCGAAGATACCATTGAGGATAGTCCGTGCCTCCTCCGAAAAACGATAATCGATAGGGGGTTCGAGAGATAATCACGCAGCCTTGCTCCTCTTGTGGTAACGCCTCCGATAAAAGTCCAGAATATTTTTTAATGTTTCTTCAAAGGCGATGCGTGGTTCCCATCCGGTAGCCGCTTTGAACTTTGACGTATCGGGAATCTGCAGGGTGACATCCGAAGGCCGCAATAACGCGGGATCCACCACATGCTCGATTCGACAGGTGGCCATGCCTTTGAGAATTTCGAGCATGTCCCGCAGTGTCATCGTACGGTTACCTCCGATATTGTAGACTTCCCCTGCCGGACACTTTTCCATCAGCACCCAGTAAGCTCGCACGGCATCGCGAACATCTGCGAATGTCCGAATACTGTCCAAATTCCCGACCCGGATCGGATTTTTCCGAAGCCCATACTCCACCTCGACTATTTGCTTGGCATAGGCACTTTCTGCAAACACATCGCCCCGCCGGGGACCGGTATGGGTAAACATCCTGGTACGCACAGTTCGAATGCCATAAGACAGAAAGTATTGAAACGCAATCATGTCTTCCCCGACTTTGGACACCGCATAAGGGCTAGCCGGACGAAAGGGATTAGCCTCTGTGATAGGAACTTCATCTTCCAACACTTGCCCGTACACTTCAGAGGAACTGCAGACATGGACCTTGGCATCAACTCCAGTAACGCGGAGCGCATCCAGCAAATTGGTTGTACCGATCACATTGGTCGAGAGCGTATCGGCCGGTGCATCAAAACTTGTGGTGACAAAGGATTGTGCCGCCAAATGAAAGATCCAATCCGGTTGCACTTTTTTGATCACGACAATGAGTGAATTCAAATCCCGGAGATCGCCATAATGCAGGGTCATGCGATCTTTGATGGCGATAAGATTATCTAGAGGGGTTCGCCATCGAATTAACCCGTGAAGGTCCACGTCCGGATGATCCGCAAGGATATACTCCGCTAAATGACTGCCCACCATTCCTGAAATTCCGGTAATCAACACTTTCATGTCGCGTTCCTTTGATGAGGTGGTCCGATCATCCCTCTTAAAAAGGGCCTTTGAACCGTTTATACACATCAGCCATCGATTGAGTATCGGGCAAAGGCACCCCATGTCCCTTTTTCCCGGTCACGGAAGTGGCCAACACATCTACAAGCTGTCGCAAATCAGGATAAAACAGGTCTTCCAAGCACTTGGCGGTAGGACAGGGCGCCGGCTGCATTCCCAACGTCACCACCGGTACCTTCAAACATCCGGGATTCCGTTCGGCTACTATGCGACACACCTCCGCGCACACCCCGTATTCCCGCCAACTCGTATCCGCCACGACCAACCGCCCCGTTTTTTCAACACTGTGCATGACCAAATCCCAGTCCGGATTGGACACGCAATGCAAATCAATCACCTCGCATTGAATATCGGCGACCCGGGCCAAGTGTTCTGCTGCTCGCATGGCTTCCAACACCATGATCGAGGTGGCCACAATGGTGACTTCCTCACCTGGCCGAACTAAGCGGGAACCGAAGAGATCAATCTCCTTCCCCATGGGCTGAGGTTCCACATAAAATTGCAGGTCGTACATCAACCTGTGCTCGAAGGAAATGACGGGGCCCCGGTAGCGGTCAATCACCGCCGGATAGGTATCGAGGATCGATTGCGAACTGGAGGGCATCACAACCCGCAATCCGGGGATATGCGCGAAGAGAGATTGGAGGCTTTGTGAATGTTGCGCGCCTTGTCCCCAACTTCGCCCCACGATCATGCGAATCAACATGGGCACGTCAAACCGGCCACCGAACATATATTTGTATTTAGCGGCTAAATTAATAATCTGATTCATGGCCAACAGGGAAAAGTCCGCGCGAATATGGGTCTGAATCGGATACAGCCCATTTAACGCGGCTCCAATGGCTATCCCGGTCATACCTTCTTCTGCTAGAGGCGTATCCATCACCCGATCCGTCCCGAACGCTTGAGCCAATCCTGTGGTGGACCCAAAGATTCCTTTATGATCATCCACGCCCTGCCCCATAATGACGACCGAATCATGACGTTCTAGGGCATCACGCATGGTCCAATGCAGAGCATCCCGGTAACTCATGACCTCCGTGCCCGCCTCGACGCATAGACCCGACGACGACGCACTATTCCCAAGAGGGGCGATGGCCGTATTACACGACATCACGAAGTAATTCCTCCTCTGCCGGAAATGGGCTGCTCATGGCAAAATGTACCGCTTCCTCGATTTCTTTCATAATGGCGGGTCGCATCGTTTCGGCCAGGTCACTATACTGTTCCAGAGGATCCTGTCGTTTCCAAGCCAACCATTCCTCCGGTTGGCGGTAGCCACACATGAAGTCTTCGCCTGGCCCGACATGTTCTTTGTACCGATAGGTCCGAATCTCCACAAAGACCGGTTCTCGTGTTGAACGAACTTGTCGAACGATATCTGACATCGTGTCCGCCACTTTCACCAAATCATATCCCTCGGCCAAATGATGCACAGGAAGGCCGTATGATCGTGCATGTTCAAGAAGGTCATACCCCTGTCTGGCTTTTTGTGAGGAATGCACGGCTAATCCGTTGTTCTCACACAAAAACACTACCGGCAAGCGGTGAAGGACCGCGAAATTTAACGATTCGTGATAAACGCCTTCTTCCGTGGCCCCGTCACCAAACACACCAACCACCACTTGATCGTGACCCAGGCGTTTCGCCGCCAGGGCCGCTCCCACGGCATGTGGGATCGTACTGGCCACCACCGCCGAGGTCCCCATCAACCCTACATCGGGAGCCGCTAAATGCATGGAGCCCGCTTTTCCTCGAGCACACCCGGTAACTTTGCCATACAGCTCGGCAAACATTTCCGCTAGATTTCCCCCTTTAGCCAGATAAAAGGCATGGCTACGGTATGTACAAAAGACCAGATCTGTTTTTCTCAGATCCCGACATGCCCCTACGGCGACGGCCTCCTGTCCAATCGATAAATGAACCGGACTTTGAATACCATCGCTAGGATATAAGTCGATGATCCGTTCTTCCACCAGGCGAATACGAAGTGCCTGAAAGAAGAGTTCAGAAAATTGTTGAGAATATTTCATATTTATAGCGATTATCCCTCTGCCTCGATTAGCGGTTTCAGGACGTGCACCAAAGACCCTGAAACCCATCACTCCCTCTCAACGAGTGAAGAAGTTCAAGTTTTATGCCATGCAGTTCAAGATCAAACGGCAAGATTTCAGGTCACAATGAAGCCGATTTCCACATCACTCGAAAAAATTTCACCGACTAGGAATTCCTTGCTGGCAAACCGGGATTTTTTTGCCTAGCAAGGGAAAGGCTGAATAAAAGCAGGACTTGAGAAACCATTGAAACCGCATTGAGGCATTGTCTTTATCACAAATCTTCAACTGCGCTAGGCTGGAGAGGCTTCAGCCCCACCTTTGGCCAGAGGAAAACAGCCACCTGAACCCCAGCTATGCGGGTCCCTCCCAAAATGGGAGGGTTAAAGTGTTTTAGTCGGAGCTCACAATGGTCTGGATTGATCACATAATGGCTGGCCACACACGACCAAGAACAAGGGCCTCATCTGATTAGGTTTGTTCGGTAGGTTTAGC
>JACDDF010000235.1 GCA_013817135.1 Nitrospirales bacterium | reverse complement strand
TCCTATCCCTGTTCCGGCCCAAGCGGAAATCCGTTCTAAATCCTTCGTCATTGCCTGGCGTCCTATTCATCGGTTTCGTTTCAGGTTTCCAGATTCACCAAATGGACTTGGCCCTTGACGAGTCCGTGCAATAACCCATGCAGTTTAGGCACCAACCGACGCAGATCGTTCAGGCGATTGGTTGGCGCCTCGAGCAGGACCACGGCTAGGTTGAATTGTGGAAGATTCTGCTGGAAGGAAAGATTTCGATCAACGGTCACCAACACGTCGAACTGCTGCTGGGGCCAAGGTCAGCAATGCGCCGTTCTTGATTCCCGCCCAACCCGCTTGCGGGACCGTAACCACCTCATGTCCCTCGATTTCCTTGGCCAAGCGACGGTCGATGCATTCGTCCAGAAGGATCCTCACCGTGCGAATGCCAGAATGCGAGTTTTCGCCTCTTCCAACACGGCAATGACCTGGTCACGGCTCACAGTGGGAAAACCCTCTAGAAAGTCGTCGATAGTCTGTCCCCCCTCCAAGTACTCAATGAAGGTTTGAATTGGCACCCGTGTGTTCGCAAAGACCGGAGTCCCACCCAATACCTCCGGGGAGGATGTAACGATCGGTGCCTTGCCTGACTGAATGTTCGCCACGAGAATCTCCTTTTGTTGAAAGAATCTTATGCCAACCATCGGATGAAAGCAATTTCACTTTTGTAAGAGCAGGTCGGATATTGGGGGACGTGTGTCAACCTTTAATCAATTGACTGTACTGACGAGGGGACATCGATGGTGAGTTTGGCGGGAAAAATGGTGTGGGTGTCGGAGCGGTGCCGGACTTCCTGTAGAAGTGTGTCGATGCGAGGCTCGACCATGCCTTCGTAAGAAACCTTCCCATTCGTTTCCACGATGACGGGTTTGGAAAAATCCACCAGGTTTTGATTCAGAAACAGGGTATAGCGGCGAATACGATTGGTACTCACCACGATTTTGTTGGAAGGTCTGATTTGGGCGTGCAATTTGGCAAACACCCCTCCCGTAATAAATTCATCACGACTGTCAATCAGGTTTTCGGTAAAGGCGGCAATCTGATCCGTCATATCGATACGCACCCACGAGAATGGGGTAAGATGGGTGGCATCCCGAACCAACGAGATGGTCCGTGGCAATGAGTCCGGTTGTTGGCCATCGAACCAGGCGATAAGTTCCGGCAGGGCTTGCTTGGGAAAGAAATGCCCTCCCGCATGGGGATGCGTCCAGGTATGCTCCTGATAATGATAAGGAATGCCGCGACGCTCCATCTCTTTGACCAGGTCGCGGCTCAACTGCACGGGCATAACCTGATCCGCCGCACCGTGAATCAAATAGACGGGCGTGTGGGCCAGGTTTTCGACGAATGGAAACAGCACATCATCAATACCGCTGGCCATCGGCGCGATTCCCGCAAAGCGATCCGCATAATGCATCCCGATAATCCAGGTTCCAATCCCACCATTGGACATGCCTGTGAGAAATATCCGGTTTGGATCGATATGGTAGTCCTTTTGAACCTCATGTAAGACCTTTAACGCCAGATCCTCGCCGAATCTGGTCCACCATGACCCCGTGGTCACCGTAGGACAAGCCAGAATGTATTTTTCACCCAGACGTGGAATCCAGCGATCCAGATAGGCTTCCCCCGTAAACCCTGCCCCATGCAAACACAGGATGAAGGCCATAGGTTTATCAGGTGAATAGGAAGGAGGAACATACAAGGCATACTCAGCATCCTCCCCCCTCACTCGTATAGGTCGTCGGGGTTGGGCACCAACCGGTTGAGTCTCATACCGGGTCGGCTGCTGAAGAATTTTGGAAATGGATTCAACATTAGCGTCCGGCCTCTGTTGAATGTCAGCCAACACATCTTTGGCTCTTTCGGGAGAGTTCCCCTCCACATATTCTTTCACCAATGAGGACAGACTCCGATCAGAAGACTGTGCGGACCCGTCTCCTCCTTTTTCCGGAAGTGGATGAGCCCAACTCTGTGGAGCCACCAGGCTCAGCACCAGGGCAGTAAGGAGTACTATGAATTTTTTAATACCGTACAGCAGAAATATCACCCTTCCAATTTTGACCATGAAAGCGGTCAGATCAATGAGCGTTCATTTATCCTCTCATATTCCACCGGGCATTCCTATAGGCTCATAGCCACAATGGGCGAATTCACATTCCTGAAAGTATCAAAAGGAGAAAAACAAGGTAGCTTAGACGGGGTTTTCGTAGAAGATATATGGAGTGAAGTAATCGCTGAACTCGAAATAGACTTTTTTCTCGCCGGGATCTTTCATGCCATTCAGATTGGCATCCAGGACACCATAGCCAAACCGGTACGCGCGAGGAAGATCATCCTGTGTTCCCATGGCAGTCGTCAGTTTATCGATTTTGATAAATCGCTTGACCAACTTCTCCCCGGCATAGACTTCTAACACCCCGTCAGTGCCGGTCCAGTTCTGGACAGCCCGCCCGATTTTATTTATTGTTTCTTGTGTACAGCCCACGAGCAATGGCAAGGCTAAGATCCATAGATAGTGTTTCATGTTTCCTCCACCAGGTATCTCTGAAACGATCCGTGTCTGACAGGGAACCCATCAGATTTTGCCACGTTTCGTTTCCCTGGCAACTCAAGACACCCGATAATTTGTAAAAAACTGAACTCTATTTATCAAACAATGTCTCATGGATGCTGAGGGTGTAACATTTACTCCCCCTTTGGTCATCCCCGCAAGTAGTCAGCGGGGATCCATCCGGAGAAATTCAAAGATGGATGCCCGATAAAAAATGCCGGGCATGACGCCAGATAGTGGAGATATCCACTATACGACATCGGGAATGACTAGGATGGGAGGGATTCCGATCATAAAATCGGGAATGACCACGATGGCGATGGATTCTCGATACTTGGCATCCTTAGCCATTGGGTAAACTCAGGACAAGATCCCTGAATCTTCTCGCTGAGCTTGAGGCTTTTCAATCTTGGCATAGATCCTTCGCGGTTGGCTCAGGATGACGGGCTGGTAGAAGGTGACTGCATTCACCATCCGTTCGTTCCCTCTCTGAATGGGGGAATCTGGTTATTTACAGTTAATTGTTCGCAGCCAATTGGCGATAGGCCTCCCGCACGGCCTCTTTGCCATGTGCGCGTTCCAACCTGCGCACAATGAAATGGCCGCGCGCCATATTTTGGAAATGATCCATAAACAGCAAATTGATGGTAGCACCCCCGGCGGCCCCCAACAACGGGATCGCCTGGGCGGCAGCTTTTTCTGAGACTTGAATACTGTACCGTGAGGCAATTTCAGACAGAAATCGGACCAATGGCGGGGCGGCTGACCCCGCCAAGCCACGTTCAAGCAGATACTTGCCCGCTTCCGTCATCGCACCAGCCATTGCGGCCCTCACCGCAAAATATCCCGTTTCCGCCCTGTCATCAGCTTGACTGGTGCCCCCCATGGCAAACACCTCCAAACAGGCCAGTTTGCTCTCAGCCTCCATAATCGGCTCTCCCTCACTTCTCGCGATATCCGCGATAGACCGCAACATCAGCGTCGTAGAGATTGGCAATTCTACACTCAATGCCATGAGCCCCATCGCTCCCCCGATTGCACCACTGACGGTCGTCAATACTCGATGAGCCCCATTGGCGGGTTCACCCCTATACCGTTCATCGATACTGGAGACGGCCAGATCTAACGCTTTGGTCAAGGCTTTTTGCGTGGTCTTCAGGAGCTTGTTGGAGAATCCCTCGGGCAGCATGGTGATGGCCCTTTCCACCGGCCCTCCAATGAGATTTGTGACTTTGGCGGCAAAGCTGGGGTTTTCTAAGAGATCTACTGCTACTGCTAAATGCTGCTCGTCGACTTTATTGAGATTGGACATGAGCGCGATCTCCCCGGTTTTTCTGTGCATCACACGATTGGAGTATTATATATGGTAATAGGATACAGACACCCTCAGCCTGCCTGTTGTCGATGACTGAGCAGACCTTCACCGTCGTGGCTCAAGCGTTCCCGTAATGAGCCAATCCTTCCCGAGCTTTGTGAGTTGGCAATCAGCGAGTGGCCACGCCTGATTCAGTGCCTTCGGCGACTGCCCGCCGATGAGCCCCCTGGCATCCTGCCCACCAAGCAGCATTGGAGCCATATACAATCTTACCTTATTCACCAGTCCCTGTTGAAGCGCAGCAGCATTAATTGTCGCGCCGCCTTCAATGAGGACCGAAGTGAGACCTTGTTTCCCTAATCGAGCAAGACAGGCTTTCAGGGAAACTCGTCCGGCTTGCCCAGGCAACACCCACAACTGAATACCGCGATTTCTAAAGTGCTCGATTTTTTCGATTGGAGCCTGTGTGGTCGTGCATAGAATGGTGGGCTGCTCACCAACCCATTGCAAAACCTTGGCATTGGAAGGAATGCGCAATCGGCTATCGAGAACGACTCTCACCGGTTGCCGTCCCACACGTCTGCTTGTCATCGTTTTTCCTCTGGCAGATAATTCAGGATCGTCGGCGATGACCGTTCCGACACCAACCAGAATAGCATCCATCCGGTTACGCAGACGATGAACGTCCTGGCGTGCAGGTTCGCCTGTGATCCACCGTGACTCACCGGTGGCGGTCGCCAATTTTCCATCCAACGTCATGGCCCCTTTGAGGGTCACCAACGGGCGTCCGGTGGTTATCCAATAGGCATAGACCTCATTCAGGTTCCTGGCATCCTGTTCTAACATGCCAAACGACACGGGGATATTCGCGTGTTTGAGTTTTTGAATCCCGCGTCCATTGACCTGTGGATTGGGATCGATCATCGCCACACATATCCGCTCTAGCCCGGATTGAATTAGGAGGGGAACACAGGGAGGCGTACGCTTGTGGGTATGGCAACAGGGTTCTAACGTCACATAGAGGACGCCCCCTCGCGCTCGAGGTCCCGCTTGATGGAGCGCTAATATTTCTGCATGAGGTTCGCCGGACTGACGGTGATAGGCTTCTCCGACGATCTGCCCATC
>JACDDF010000234.1 GCA_013817135.1 Nitrospirales bacterium | reverse complement strand
CACCACGGGCCTTTGCGACCTTGCTCAATGCCTCAGTGGAAGGTCCCGGCACGGGTTCAGCCAAATCGAACAAAGCTGCATCTTCTTGCTGACAAAAATATTGGGACCGAAACAACTCAGGCAGGCAGATAATCTGCGCCCCGTCTTTTGCAGCTTCTTCAACTTTAACCACCGCTCGTTCCAGATTCTCTGCAGAATTGGCCGAGCACTCCATTTGAATCAATCCGATTTTCACCACGTCTTCATCCTCTTCGTAGTCATTCATCTCATCGTATTCCCCTCCTTTGTAAGGAGGGGGAGGGGAGGTAGAAATATCAAGGGCCTACGGTCATCAACTATAATGTGCTCTTTCAAAATTCATAAGCCATCATCCCAGACTCTACCTCTCGTTAATCCTCCCACTTACAAAGGGGAGGAAAGGAAGCTGAAGCGTAGTGGATTTTAAAACTCAGGACAAGACCAGAGTCACTGGAAAATTTAAGGGTGTATCATGCCACCAGGGAGCCAGCACGATACGATGTGATTACCACACAATCAATTTGTCATTCTGAGCAGATAGCGAAGAATCTGTGCCCGGATTGAAAATGGACGGTTTGACCGGATCCTTCGATGCTCCCAGGATGACCGAGTCAATCGACTCCCTCAAGCCGGAAAAAATGCACCCGGCCGGATTGCTCGCCAATCACAATCGTTCGACCGTCAGGGGAAACGGCACAACACAAAATAGAACTTTCTCCAGTAAAGGTAGCGACTTCCTCCCCACTGACCAGGTCCCACACTTTGCACGTGTGATCACCCGAGGTCGAGATGACCTGCGTCCCATCCGGCGTCACCGCCACCGCCCTCACCGAGTCACCATGCCCGCTGAGAGTGTGCAGGTCTTCCCCACCGGCCAGGTCCCACACTTTGCACGTGTGATCACCCGACGCCGAAATCGCCCGCCTCCCATCCGGCGTCCCCGCCACCGCCCTCACCGAGTCACCATGCCCGCTGAGGGTCCGAATGAGCGGACCCCCAGGAGCAATCAGATTGCCTTGAAGAGGCCGAAGCCAGGGAAGTTTCTTCCAACGTTTAGCCTGCCCTAGAAAGGTTTGAATTTCACTGGATTTAAGGGTTTGTAATCGACCCAGTAGCTGTCCAACAAGTTGAGGATGAAATTTTCCCACGATATGGGCTGAGAGTCTGATGGCTCCCTGAACCAAGCTGAGAGCTTTCTCGCGGTCCAACCAATTAAAGTCCGAGAGCAAGGCAGGCACATCTAACCTTTCCAATTTCCCATAGAGCCAATCGACATTCAGAAGGATTTTTTTAAAATCCTCCCACCGTTCAGCTTTCACCAGATGATAGGCCAGGTAGCGGCAAAGGTAGGAATCTTGAACAGCTTTGGCTGGTTCATCTAGCAGACCATAGGCATCCAGAAATTGCCTATGGAGTGCAGGAAATTGGGAGCCAACCTGCTACTTCAAAATACGTCCGTACCACGTCATGCAGTTGAATGTGTTGAGTAGTGGGATCGTATTTTAATAGAAGCGACAATTGGTTCAACCGTGTGCAGAGTTCCTCTGTATCGAAGTCGTCCAGACCACCGGTCGTACCCCAGAGTTTTGTGACCGCGGTGAGTGGGATTTCGACATCTTCGGGGAAAATGGCGAGTTCCTGATAGGGGGCGAGTTCGTTTTTTTTAGATGTTCGAAGCTGGCTCCGAGTGTGGCAGCTACAGCTTGGTTGCGTTCGACTGGATTTCTGGAATCAAATGCGGTGAGGCCACGCTTATCCAAGGCTTTTTGCACATAAGTGAGTGCCGCTGACAGGGACTGCCCCATGGTGTTCACCCGTTCCCGCAGAGCGCCATTGACTAACTTCAACAAAAACGGCCATTCCCCTAATCGTGCGGCTAAGGATTGAAGGACTGTCGTTTCGGCATTTACCAAATCATTGGCCGGCAGATCGAAGGCTAACATGGCCAACGCTTCCTGTTTTTGCATGGCATCCACCGGCACTCGAAGCTTGGCGGTTTCCGGAAGCGTGGTGCTGTCTCTGGTCGTAATGATCCGCGCGCATCGTTTGCCTCCACGCAGGAACGGACGCAGATGCGCGGCATTCCAAACATCGTCGATGACCATCAGACAATCCTTGTCTCCCAGGACTTCGGCCAGCCGGGCTGAGGCATCTTCTTCATCCACACAGTTGGGACGTTCCTCGGTGAGTGCGGCATAGAGTTTCGTCAACCCGGCCGTGACGTTCGGCTCTTCTCCCAGAGTCACCCAAAGAATGCCGTCGTGAAAGGCATCTTGTATCTGTTCATCATGGCAGAGAGCTTTAGCCAGCGTCGTCTTGCCATAGCCCCCGGCGCCTTTCAGAGCGGCGGTGATGGCAATAGGCGCTTCCTGTTCACGGTCCAGCAGCCTCCCGGCCAGTTCTTCGAATTCTTTGTGCCGGGGCACATAGCCTGCGGGCAGGTCATCGGGCATAAACGGCACCTGTGTGCCTTGATGGGGACTTTCCAATGTGCGGATGAAGCGGGTCCATTGTTCAGGAACCTCGGTATTGACCCAATGCACATCCCGCATCCAGCGCGGGAGTTGAGTCAGATCAAGATTGGATTGACCAAATACCGGGATAACTCCGACTCCTTCCTGGCGGGCCTGCCGCCATTCTTTTCGAACAATGGGCGATTCCAATGAAGCCTGCGTCATAACCAGCACCATATATTCCACCTGCTTGAGGGCTTCCAGGATTTGATCCCACCAGTCTTTGCCCCCTTCCATTTGGGTGCGGTCCTGCCAGAGGGAAAATTTGGGCTGGCTCAGAGCTTTAGGTTCGGTTAGCTTTTTCCGAAGATCGCGCACAAAGGCCTCCCCATCTTTCCGGGCATAGGAAAGGAAGATTCGCGGCTGATTTACAGAAATGTCAGGATTGGTTTTTCTTGCCATCGGGAAAAACCCTGGTTTAATTGTCGGACCCTATGGCCCTCTCACATTGGTCTGTTGTCTCTTCGATAAGGGCCTGAGAATTCAAGGACCCTGCGATCGCCTATGATGGACAGTGACACGAAAAAAGTAAAGCCTGTGCGGAAGGAATGGAACAGGAGAATGGTACCTCTTTCAAACAAATTCGAAAGCATTCTTGCCTTTAAGTCATGCCAGTAAAGACTGGCTGAAACATAAAAATCCCTGTTGCCTCTATCCATAGTCCGACGCCTGCCGCCCGTCCCCTGATTGGACGCTCTTTTTCTTGGCGGGCCTGTCTGAGCCCGGCGAGTTAACCCGCCCTCCCCTGTCTTGCGTCCGATCAATCTCATGAGGCCGGGCGGGGCGTCACCGGTTTTGGGTCCTTTTGCCGGAACAAAAGGACCTCGGCTGCCGGGCCGACACTCGGCATCTCTGTTATCCCAGTGCGCAGAAAAAATTAAAGCTGGGGAGAAAGGAAAAAACTTGAGATTCTGTGGCACGGAAGGTAAAAGACTTCCCTTCCGAAATACCCGGTCAGGATGGCAGACTGTGTCATTCCCGACATAGTTCATCGGGAACCCATACTCATTCTTTTCAGATGAATTCTCGCTACCCACTGCAGAGATGACGGAAGACCTGCCACCGCATTCACTGAGACATCCTCAAACATACAAAACCTATTTATCACAGCAGGCCATGGCGCAGCCCGGATCCCGAGCGACAAACATTCCGGCCACTTTCCGGTCTTGCTCCTTGAAAGCCTTGTGCCACCAGCAGGCCGCATTCCAGAGATGCTCCGGGGCACTATTGCGCTCGGAAGTACCCGGCGTTATGCCCAAACCGAGTCCTTCAAAGATGAATTCAATATAGGAGGACGCCGCGATCGGCGTGCCTTCCCGCAGCGGATTGCGTTTGGCCCCTTGGGACCAGAGATAGCTTTGCCATACTCCCAACATCTCCCAAAAATTGTAACGCACACGATCCTGATTCCAGTTCATCGCCCGTTTCTTCAGTTTCTTGGCATCCTCGTCCGACATGCTCACCGCCACCAACCCCACATTGGCATCAATATCCTTATTCTCATACAGGCCTAAGGTGCCTTCGTTGATGCCATTCCATTCCGGCCTGGGGAAGATCCCATTCCGTGGATGCAGCGGCACTTCCAGGATCGGCAGGGACCTCAATGAGGTGCGAGAGGTCACCGGTTCTGCCACCACAAAGACATGGGACCAGAAACTCGGGCGGAGATCCCAACGCAACATGGACTGGGCCGTTCGTAAGGTATGCCCGGGAACATCCCGGCTGCCGATCAGCCCAACGGTCATCAATCCACGATTGCCAATGCCCTCTTTCTGCAGAGAAGTAAAAGCCTCATCAAAAAACTGCAAGTTGGTCCGTTTTCCATATTTGCTGGTCCAGTCTTTAATGGCCGGATTTCTGGTCGAAGTTTGAGAATGGCGCATGATGAGTTCCTTTCTAAATGTGACTCAGAACACACTCGACAGACATGGCATCGGCACCCATGGCTGAAAGGTCAATATCTCCCATTACCGGAGCAGCAACTCCTTGTTCCACAAGCGCGCTAAGGGACCACCAAGACCCTGAGGTGGAGCGGTTTCATCCCAATCAATTTCAATAACTTTGGCAGGCAGACTCCATAATTCCAACTCGAATCGTACTCGTGGCGATCCTCCGATCTGACTTCCGGGAACCATGCGCACGAGACCCACATTATTCTGAATGGTCATGATGTCGATGTTCGTATGAGGATCAATCCGCCACACCGACTCCTTTCCTTCCGCATTGGGAAGAACCCGGATCTTTTCTGGTGGGGCTTCGGGTTTGGTATTGCCTGGATTGATCATAGCTGCCGGCGAGGCAATGAATTCCGGCACCCCATAGGGCGCATCAGGAAATGGCCCATGGGCTTCCGCATACCGTCCCGTATGAATATCTCCCGACAGAATTAAGATATCGTGTGGTCGATGCTGGGAATTCTGCCCGGCTAAGGACCGCTCGATCACCCGCCAGAGACGGGCATAATCCTGTTTAAAATTCGATAAGGAATGGTCACGGAA
>JACDDF010000233.1 GCA_013817135.1 Nitrospirales bacterium | reverse complement strand
GCAATCGGCAAGGTATATTTGGCACTGTCAGTCAGCACAATGAGCGGCCATAAAAAATCATTCCATGCGGCCATAAAAGTAAACAGCCCCAGTGTAATCAGAATGGGTGTCAGTAACGGCACCACGACGGACCGGAAAATGCGTAGTTCACTGGCCCCTTCGATTCTGGCCGACTCGATCAATTCCGTCGGAATGGACAAGGCATACTGCCGTACTAGGAATATACCAAATATGCTCGCCACAAAAGGGATCAGCACACCGATCCAGCTATTGACCAACCCCATCCCTTTCAACATCAGGAACAGCGGAATCATGGACACCTGCGCCGGAATGACCAGGGCGCTCAGAAGCCCGCGAAACAGCAGTTGCCGCCCCTTAAACTCCAGTTTGGCAAACGCATATCCGGCAGACACATTGAACGTAAGCGACAGGAGTGTGGCCACGGACGCGACAAACAGGGAATTCAAGAAGTTCCTTCCCATGCTGGAATACTCAAAGAGCTTGATATAGTTCTCGAGCGTCGGATGCTCCGGCAACAGCGGTGGCGGAAAATTGCTGGCCTCTCCCGGAACCATAAAGGACACACTCAACATCCACAGCAACGGGAACAGGGCAAACACAGAAAGAAAGGACAGGCCAATATTCACGCCCGATCCTCTCCACAGTTGTCTCATGGACTTACCAATCATAGAGAATTTATAGCTCCCCGCTCTTCATGTGCATCATTCAAAGCATGTGCCGACGCCTGCCGTCCGGATTTTGGGTCGGACGCTCCCATGAACCGGCGGACTTTGTTTGAGCCCTGCGAGTTAGTCCGCCCTCCTAAGGCTTGCGTCCGTCCCTTCTTAAGGAGGCCAGACGGGGCGTCACTGGTTTTGGCCACTTTTGCCGAAACAAAAGTGGCTCGGCCGCCGGGCCGAAACCCGGCAACACCAAAATTCACGGTGACACGAGAGTTGCAACGATCAGTGCGATACGTTCTCATCACAACGCGTTGCTACCATAGTGATTCCAATTAATTTCCAAAGGCTTCTCCATCGGTGTGCCTCCCCTCGCCGCTGCATGACGCCTGCCGGCTGGCGAAAGGGAGGGACGCCCTCATCCGCCGGCGGACCTTGTTTGAGCCCTGCGAGTTGGGCCGCCCTCCCCAAGTTTGCGTCCGTCCCCTCTTACTGAGGCCAGACGGGGCGTCCATGGTTTTGGGTCCTTTTGCCGAAACAAAAGGGCCTCGCCAGCCGGGGCGAAACCCGGCAACGCAGAAAACCACGGTGACACGAGAGTTGCAACGATCAGTGCGATGCGTACTCATCACAACGCGTTGCTACTATAGTGATTCCAATTAATTTCCAAAGTCTTCTTTTATCTGTGTGCCCCTTCCCCGCTGCCTGACGCCTGCCAGCTGGCCAAAGGGAGGGACGCTCTCATCTCCCGGCGGACCTTGTTTGAGCCCTGCGAGTTGGTCCGCCCTCCCCAAGTTTGCGTCCATCCCCTCTTAAGGAGACCAGACGGGGCGTCACTGGTTTTGGCCACTTTTGCCGAAACAAAGTGGCTCGACCTCCGGGGCGAAACCCGGTAAAACAGAATGAACCAGACTTACACTCCACTCCCGTACCGGCGCATCACCACAAGCTGGCCGATTGCCGCAACAATCATAAAGATAAAGAGAATAAAAGCCACGGCTGATGCCGAGCCCAGGCTCCACCATTTGAAGCCTTCTTCATACATCAGATAAATAATGCTGAGCGTACTCTGGACAGGTCCGCCCTGCGTCATCACATAGGGTTCGGCAAACAACTGGAAATACCCCGCCATGGTCAGCACCCCGACGAGAAACAGCGAGGGAATAAGGGAAGGCAATGTGACATTAAAAAAACGCTGCCGGGCATTGGCCCCATCAATTCGTGCCGCCTCATACAGATCCCCGGGTATCGCCTGAAGGCCCGCCAGGAGAATGATCATATTGTAACCAAAGTTTTTCCAGACCGCGAAAAGAATGATGGACGGCATGGAAAAATGCGGATCACCCAGCCAATCCACAACGGGCAGGCCCAACCAATCGAGAGAATAATTGACCAAGCCATAACGGGTATGCAGGAGATATCGCCATATCACCGCAACGGCCACGATCGTCGTCACCACCGGCGCAAACAGTGCGGTCCTGAAGAATCCTTTGAACCGCACCATCTGTCCATTCAGCAACAGTGCCCCCGCCAGTGAAACCAACACCGAGAGGGGCGCACCGACCAGCACGAAATACAGGGTGTTACCCAGTGCCTGCCAGAACAGCGGCCGTTGCAACAGCTCAATATAATTTCGAAATCCCACAAACCGCAGGTTGGAAAGGTCGGCCAGGGCATAGATGTCAAAGTCCGTCAGACTGAGAGCCAAGGCAGCCAGCACCGGCAGAAAGAAAAAGACGGCAATGATTGCCAGCGCAGGCCCGGCAAACAGCCAGCCCGCCAATGACGATTTCACGACCGGCCTCCTCCATCACACGCCACTTCTTCAGCCGTCCATAGCTCATGGACTGCCCGCTCGGTCACCACGCGCAATCCTTGCACGATAGGTTCCCCCTTTCTAAAACCTTGTCGGGTCTTGGGAATCACGCAAACCTTCATCAGTTATCACAATGTCCACAAGGTGGCGATGTATCTGATCAAGTGACTGTATGATCTGAGGTTTCAGGAAACAGCGGTGCACTTTGGAGTGGAGAGCTATGGCGTCGTGGGCTGGGCACGAGCACAGGTCCAGGCGGGGCCGGGCAGGGACGACGTAGGTGCTTGATAAATATCGTTGACCCTATAGGGGGTCGCACGTACGGCCCGTTGATTTACTGGGGCTGATGTTTGCCGTCCATGAGATTCGCAAGGCTACGAAGCGCCTGGTTCACCGATTCGGAATTGGGAAATCGTTCGGCGACATCAGGGGCTAAAACGACCACGTTCGATCCTTGATGGTAGGCTTTTGCATATTTCCCTCTCACTCCCAGTGAAAAATCATATTCCTTTCTCATCTCATCATTTTCAGATTCCGTGCTCATAACATCCCTTTTCTCGTTTTGTAGCAAGTCGGGTGCTTATTATCCTTACCGCCTCTGATCGGTCCGTATGCACAACCACTATAGTTTTTAAATTTGTCGACACTCCTATCGTTATCCATCGGGCTTCTTCTTGTGAGTGATCTGGATCGGGGCTTGTGATGGATAAGGGGTCTCCAAAAATTGTTGTGGCTTCCTCGAAAGAAATTCCGTGTTTAGAGAAATTGAACTGGGCTTTAGAGGAGTTCCACTCAAATCTCATAATGGCCGGTTAAAACCATATCACACGAATAACCGAATGGCCAGATGAACAACACGGTAGAGTCCGGAATAACCAAGTTGGCGCAAAAGAATGACTGATGGTTTTTTCTCGTGACCCAGGGCCAGCAATGCCCCAAAGTCGATGTCTGCAGAGACTTCATCAAAGATGATTTTTTCCGAAGGAGCGAAGCGACTGAGGTGCCCCGGTTAGGCCCCTAATGACGTGTATGAAGTGTCTTCACTTGTGAGAGGCTTCCACCGCGCCTGAATCGTATCGGCAGAAAGGTCGGCTCCACAGTCCCACTCAATATAATACCCGCCATTGTGAATATCCTTGAATTTGTTTCGATCTTTCAAGGGAGCGAACGCTTCTGATTCCAGATAGGGTGTAATGTCAAACAGACCTGCTTGCCCATCATCAGCTTTGATATATAGTAGGTGATCGTCTTGTGGAATAATTTCTGTAATTTTCACTGATCAAGCCCTCGAAGGAAGCAGCAACTCTCGCTCGCGAACCGCCTCAGCCGCATATTTCAATGCTTCGCGGACATCTTCGGAGCAAAGATCAGGAAAGGACTTCAAGATCTCTTCGGTGCTCATGTCGTCTGCCATCATCGCCACAATAGTGGCGACGGGAATTCGGAGGCCCCGAATACATGGCACTCCATCCATTTGGCGAGGATTGACAGTGATTCGCGTAAATTTCATAAGTTATTTTTCCCTTCTGTCATTCTAAACCAACAGGCGGTCGGGGACAATCATAAGCGCAGGGATCCATCTATAGTGATTCAAATTAATTTTCAAATGCTTCCTTATCTACTCCCCCGCGCCGCTACGTGACGCCTGCCGGCTGGCCAAAGGGAGGGACGCCCTCATCCGCCGGCGGACCTTGTTTGAGCCCTTCGAAAACTCAGGGCAGGCTCCGCGGGTTGGGCCGCCCTCCGCAAATTTGCGTCCGTCCTCTCTTATGAGGCCAGACGGGGCGTCAATGGTTTTGGGTCCTTTTGCCGAAACAAAAAGCCTGTCCTGAGTCCGGTCGAAGGAGGCCTCGCCAGACGGGGAGAAACCCGGCAACCTAGCCCGGCAAACAGCCTGCCTGCCACAGACGACTTCACGACCCGTCTCCGCCATCTCGCGCCAGCATCCAGCGACGTTTTCCCAGAATGCGATCGATCCGGCTGTCCAGTTCATGTGCCACCTCGGTAGCCGTCCACTTCTCATGGACCGCACGCTCGGTCACCACGCGTAATTCCTGCACGATGCGTTCCCATTCAGGAATTTTCGGTGCCGCAAGCGCGCGCTCAAGCTGCTCCTTGAAGGCCACAACATACGGATCCGATTCAAGCCGGTCTCCGCGCCAGCTTGCCCGCCGCGGCGGCAGATTCCCGCTGATCTCGTAAAACTGTTGCTGAATATCGGGACGGGACAGGAATTCCACAAGCCGGAATGCCGCTTCTTTATGCTCTGAATGTTCAAACACCACCAGGCTGGAACCGCCCGCAGTCGAGGCACCCGGACCCGAAGGCCCCGGCAGGATGGACGTCATCCATTTATCCTGCAGATCGGCAGGCAAGCGGCGGCGAAATTCACCAATATTCCACGGTCCGGTCAGATAGAACGTAAAGTGGCCACGTGCAAACTCATCCCACACATTGGCAATGTCGGTTTCACTCGAAGGGGGCGCCAACCCCTTGCGAAAAAAGTCGAGATAAAAATCAAGGGCAGCCACCAGCTCAGGGCTGGA
>JACDDF010000232.1 GCA_013817135.1 Nitrospirales bacterium | reverse complement strand
AAACACCCCATCCATATTAGTCATGAAGTGTTCATCAACAGCCACATTCCCACGGGGATCATATTGAAGCCCAAGAGAATCCAGTAAGCCACCCTTAACCGGCCCGACAAACCCCATCGCCAGCAACACCAGCTCAACATCCATCTTGATCTCTGGCCCAGGCACAGGCACCACCTTTCCATTCTCAAAATTCACACGGGTCGCATGCAATTCGGTGAGGTGCCCATTTTCGCCTGAAAATTTTGTGGTGGAGATACTCCATTCGCGATCACACCCTTCTTCGTGGGCATGCGACGTTCGTAATTGCATGGGCCATAAAGGCCATGGTGTCGATTGAGCCCGATTCGGTGGAGGTTCGGGTAACAACTCAAATTGATGAGCTTCAACACACCCTTGACGATGAGCCGTACCAAGACAATCCGATCCCGTATCACCACCACCGATAATCACCACCCGTTTGCCTTTAGCCGATATGTGCTCTCCCAGAAGGGGATCCCCGGCCACTTGCTTATTCTGTTGAGTAAGATAATCCATGGCGAGATGAACGCCTTTAAGATCTCTTCCTGGAACGGGCAATTCTCTCGGTTGCTCAGCCCCCATCGCGAGCAACACCGCATCATAATCACGACGGAGTGCCTGAACAGTGGTGTCCACACCAACGCACACGCTAGTCTGAAAGGTCACACCCTCTTTCCGCATCTGCTCCAATCGACGGTCTAATACCCACTTCTCCATTTTAAAATCTGGAATCCCATAGCGGAGCAAGCCTCCAATCCGATCAGCCTTTTCCAAAACTGTCACTTCATGACCAGTCCGGGCTAATTGTTGGGCCGCCGCCAACCCTGCTGGACCTGACCCGATAACTGCAACCCGCTTCCCGGATGAGACAACCGGTAGCACCGGTTCGACCCACCCTTCTTCAAATCCTTTATCGATAATATTCCATTCAATGACTCGGATAGAGACCGGATCACTATTAATGCCTAACACACATGCTGACTCGCAGGGAGCCGGACACAGACGTCCGGTGAATTCCGGAAAGTTATTGGTCGCATGAAGCGCTTTGAGGGCATCTTTCCAGCGACCCCTTTGTACCAGATCGTTCCATTCCGGTATTAAATTCACCACAGGACAGCCTGCGGGACTTTGGCAAAATGGCACCCCGCAATCCATACACCGAGCCCCTTGAACTTTTAACTTTTCGTCGGAAAATGGTTCATAAATTTCTTTCCAATCTAGAACCCGTAGCTCAACAGGCCGTCGGTGAGGTCCTTCCCGTTTATATTTCAAAAAACCACGAGGATCAGCCACGGCTCACCGCCTCACGTCCCCGTTGAGCATGTTCTTTGGCCAAGGCCGTTTTCCTTTCCTGCAGCACTCGCTTGTAATCACTCGGCATGACTTTCACAAATTTCGGCAACATCATATCCCACGATTCAAGAATCCGCCTGGCATTGACACTTTGGGTGTAACGAAAATGGGCCTCTATCATCCCACGAAGGGTCTGTTTATCTTCAGATGACACGACAGGCTCTAATTCCACCATGCCCATATTGCAACGTGCGGGGAATTGCCCATCCTCATCCAAAACATAGGCATCACCTCCGGACATCCCAGCTGCAAAATTACGTCCCGTTTTCCCCAGAACCACCACCACACCCCCGGTCATATATTCACACCCATGATCACCGGTTCCATCGATGACTGCCCGTGCGCCACTATTCCGAACAGCAAACCGTTCTCCCGCAATGCCATAAAAATACCCTTCACCACCAGTGGCCCCATATAGGGATGTGTTCCCGATCAGAATCGTGTCTTCCGGCGAATACGTCACTCCCTTCGGCGGAACCACAATAATTTTCCCTCCAGAGAGACCTTTTCCCAAATAGTCATTCGACTCGCCTTCCAGAATGAGCGTAATACCCTTCGACAAAAAAGCACCAAATGATTGTCCAGCCGATCCGGTAAACCTAATCCGAATCGTGTCGGGAGGGAGCCCATCCGGCCCGTACCTACGTGCAATATGGCTTGACAGAACAGTTCCGGTGGTCCGGTTCACATTTCGTATAGGCAGATCCAAGGAAACCGGTTCTCCTCGCTCAATGGCAGGTTGACACCATTTCACCAATTGATTATCCAAAATCCCCTTCAGACCGTGATCTTGTTTTTGCACACACGATGTGGCCACTTCAGGCCCAACATCCGGCTTGACCAATAACGGGGACAAATCCAGCCCTTTGGCTTTCCAATGATCAACAGCTTTTTGCACTTTGAGCTTATCCACACGTCCGATCATCTCGCGCATGGTCCTGAATCCGAGCTTTGCCATCAGGGAGCGAATCTCTTCCGCCACAAACATAAAGAAGTTCACAACATGCTCTGGTTTTCCCGTAAATTGTTTTCGCAACTCCCCATCTTGTGTGGCCACCCCCACAGGACACGTATTGAGGTGGCATTTTCTCATCATGATGCACCCTTCAACAATCAATGGCGCTGTAGAAAAACCAAATTCTTCCGCCCCCAAGAGCGTCGCAATAACCACATCACGGCCGGTTTTTAGTTGGCCGTCGGTTTCCACTCGAATACGTCCACGCAGGTCATTGAGCACGAGCGTCTGGTGCGTTTCGGCCAGACCCAATTCCCAGGGTACTCCCGCATACTTGATGGACGATAAGGGAGAGGCCCCGGTTCCACCGGAATCGCCGCTGATAAGGACTTTATCGGCATGAGCCTTTGCGACTCCTGCTGCCACCGTCCCGACTCCGACTTCGGCCACGAGTTTCACGGAAATCGCTGCTTCGGGATTGGAATTCTTCAGGTCAAAAATGAGTTGTTTAAGATCCTCAATAGAATAAATATCATGATGAGGAGGGGGAGAGATCAGTTGAACCCCTGGCGTGGAATATCGAAGTTTGGCAATAAATTCATCCACCTTGTGTCCCGGCAACTGCCCTCCTTCACCAGGCTTGGCCCCCTGCGCCATTTTGATCTGCAATTCCCTGGCATTCACCAGATAATGTGCCGTCACCCCAAAACGACCGGACGCCACCTGCTTGATATACGAATTCCTGGAATCCCCGTTTGGCAAAGGGATAAATCGTTCTGGGTCCTCGCCCCCCTCTCCGGTATTACTTTTGGCACCTATGCGATTCATGGCGATGGCCAATGTTTCATGCGCTTCTTTACTGATTGCCCCAAACGACATGGCACCCGTGGTAAACCGCTTCACAATTTCGCTTGCGGGTTCCACGTCCTCAAGGGGGATTGGTTCGGCTGCCCAGTTAAACTCAAACAGGCCGCGAAGATTTGAGCGACGTTGGTCCTCCTTATTCACGAGGGCTGAAAAATCCGCATAGGCTTTGGCATCATTCGCACGCGACGCATGCTGAAGTTTGTAAATAGTTTCAGGATTCCAATTATGATGCTCTCCCTGAATCCGGTAATGGATTTCGCCACCAAAATCTAATTGGCGCATGGGGACCGGACGATAGGCCAGCGCATGCCGGCGCAAGGTCTCTTCTCCCACCTCACTGAGACCCATGCCTTCGATCCGTGAAGCCGTTCCGGTAAAAAACCGATCAATCAACTTGGTATTCAGGCCAATGGCCTCAAAAATTTGAGCTCCACAATAGGACTGGACCGTAGAAATCCCCATCTTTGAGAAAATTTTCAGCAATCCTTTGTTGACCGCCTTGATAAACTTTGATTCGGCCGTCGCCGCATCGACACTTTCAGGAAAATATCCTTCCCGTTCCATATCCACTAGAGACTCAAACACCAAATACGGATTGATGGCCCCAACTCCGTATCCAATAAGACAGGCAAAATGATGTACATCACGCGGCTCCCCTGTTTCCAGAATCAACCCGACCTCTGTTCGGGTTTCTTCTCGAACCAGATGATGATGAACGGCTGAGACCCCCAATAAACTGGGAATGGGCACCCACTCGGCATTAATGCCTCGATCGCTCAGAATCAGAAACTTTTCGCCATTCTTAATGGCTCTCGAAGCTTGCTGGCATAATTGATCAAGAGCTGTAGCCATGCCCTCAGGTCCCTCAGCAACTTTAAAGAGCAAGGACAGTGTCTTACTTTTAAAGTGAGGATCTCCAATCATGCGAATCTTTTGCAGGTCAACATTGCTAAGGATCGGTTGCTGCAATTTGATCCTTCGGCAGGCCTCTGGAATCTCCGCGATGACATTCGGCTTTGGCCCGATGTTGGTGACAAGGGACATCACCAGATGCTCCCGGATCGGATCGATAGGAGGATTCGTTACTTGAGCAAACAATTGCTTGAAGTATTTGAAAAGAAGTTGCGGCCGTTCGGACAACACGGCTAAAGGAGTATCGGTTCCCATTGAAGAAATAGGCTCTTCCCCGGTTATCGCCATAGGGATCAACACCATTTTCAACTCTTCCACAGTGTACCCGAAGGCTTGCTGGCGTTGGCGCAGCGTCGGGTGATCGGGTTGCGGCACATTGAGTGGCTCGGGCAGTTCATCTAAGGAAACCCGATATTGGGTTAACCATTGTCGATAGGGCTTACGTTTGGTGATATCTGCTTTAATTTCTTCGTCGTCAAGAATACGTCCTTGGACGGTATCCACGACAAACATCCGACCTGGTTGCAGACGCCCCTTCATTCGAATGGTCTTTGGATCAGCCGGAAGCACTCCCGCTTCTGAAGCCAACACCACGACATCATCCTTGGTGATTTGATAACGGCAGGGACGCAGACCATTCCGATCCAAGGTCGCACCGACAAGTTTCCCATCGGTAAAGCACACAGCCGCCGGTCCATCCCACGGCTCCATCACGGCCGCGTGATATTCATAAAACCCTCGCCGGTCAAAATCCATTTGAGGATTTCCCACCCAGGGTTCCGGAATCAGCATCATCATGGCATGAGGCAAGGACCGGCCGGCCATCACCAAAAACTCAATGGCATTATCCAAACAGGCCGAATCGCTTTGCGTGTAATCATCGATAATCGGAAATAATTTTTTTAGATCATCTCCAAACAGGTCAGAGGCAAGCTCCCC
>JACDDF010000231.1 GCA_013817135.1 Nitrospirales bacterium | reverse complement strand
TATAAAGGACTCTGATGCGTTTATAACGATATTCATTATAATTTGGCGCAATTGAGCCTGGTCGGCTCGAATCGGTGGAAGGGAGGGGGCGAGATCGTATTCGAAAGTTAGTCGTTTTGAAAGGGTGGCCCGGAGGAAAGGGGCCATGTCCTCGAGAAGCTTCGGAAGATTGATGACTTGAAAATCCAAGCGGGTCTGTCCGGCAAATGCCAACATTTTATTGGCCAATTCCCCGCCGCGAAGCCCGGCTTTTTCAATGAAGTCCAAGTGCTCTCGAGCCGGAGCGTCAGGAGGAAGAGCGCGAAGTGCGAGGCCGGAGCGGGCCACAATAGTCATCAGGAGATTGTTGAAATCATGCGCGATACCTCCGGCGAGTACTCCCAGGCTTTCCAGTTTTTGTGAGTATTGCCGTTCGATTTCATGACGGCGTCGTTCGTCTTCTGCCCTTCGCTGTTCTGTCACATCCCTGAGAGAGGCCAAAAATGCGGGTTCTTCATCCCACTCAATAGGGACCACCCGCATTTCTACAGGAGTCGGTCGTCCGGGTTCGCTCATGATTTCTATTTCCGTCGTCTGGTTTGCGGAGACCGGGAAACCAAAGGGGGATCCGGTGAGTTGTTCGGATGTCCTTAGAAAGAGCTGCTCTGCTGCAGGATTGGAAAAACGGATCAGGCCGTCCTGTCCGACGACAAGGATTCCATCGCTGGATGATTGCAAGATGATGCTGGACTGCCGTTCAAGAGAGCGTATGCGAGGTATGGTGGTAAACTGCTCAATCGCCTGCTCCATATGATGCCAGAGGAATTTTTCCGATAGAGTGTTTTTGTTGAAATACTCTTGTGCGCCAAGTTTGATTGTGTGAGCCGCAATTTCTTCGTTACCGTACCCGGTGAGAAAAATGATGGGAGTCTTTGACTGTGAGTGTGGTCCCCGTACTTTCGCTAGGAATTCTAACCCGGTCATATCCGGCAATTGGTCATCCAAAAGGAGACAGTGAGGAGGGGAGATCCTGCAGGCTTCCCAGGCTTGGGCTCCCGTTTCCATTTCTTGAATGTCGAGGCGAAGCGAGGCTGAGTGCCGGATCCACCGAGTATAGGTGGATCGGTCACTTGGGCTATTATTGACGATAAAAATTCGGAGAGTGGTGAGTTGAGGTTTTTCAATACGGGGTGGCATGTTTGACGGGGATCCCATGAATGGAAATGGAAAAACTGAGAATGAGCGGGAATGTAGAAATGTATTCGTCAATAAACATATGGAAGGGCCTGTAGGACATTAGGCTTTTTTAGCTGCAATGAGACCCCCCAGATATGCTGAATGTCTTATGCCGAACAATCAGGGTCACCAAAATTACGAAAAGATAAAGCGCTCACGTGGCAACATCGAGTGGTGTCATGAGATCCAAGGCAAAGATGATAATGGTTAGGCCTATAATCCATGCCATATGAATTTGTGTGAATTGGATGGGTGTGCTTCTGGCCTCAGGTGGTGACGGTAGGATTTGATGAGATTCTGTCCTGCTGTACCCATATATCAATTGGAACAAGTTCTACCTCACTGGCGTGCAATGTCTCTCAAGAAATCCGATCAATAAGAATGGTTTATACGAAGGATGTCTTCTTGGTTGTCAGGAGGCTTTAGAGGACCAACCCACCTCCTGTCAGGTCGGCCTTCGATCAGAAATTGGCAGAAAAATCCGTATAAAAACAATGGAATAGAATGAACTGAATCCAATATACCTGTGTCTCATTCTTGAGGCAAGAATATATTCTATAAAAAAATCATGAAAAATGGGTGATGGGAGGAGGGTTGGAAGAGAAATGCCAGGAATTAAATTGTCGGACAACCAACAATAGGGAGGTTCAGGGTGCAGAGTAAGGATGCAATATCAGTAGCAGGATCACAGGAGTTTAAGCTTTAAGATGGTCGAAGGAGACAGAAGGGACGCGGGAATTGTCCTTACTTACATGTGCACCATGTGCTGGGCGCTTTCATTGGCCGGGAGTGGCGGTGCGATCCAATACCCTTGCATTGCATCGCATCCATGTTTTTCCAGGAAATCCGCTTGTTCTTGTGTTTCCACTCCTTCTGCGATGACTTGTAGTCCCAGGGCTTTGGCCAAAGAAATGACGGCTATGACGATAGCGGCATCGTTGGTACTGTGTGGGAGATTTTGAATGAGGCTTTGGTCGAGTTTGATGCCATCCACGGGAAATGACTTCAGGTATCGAAGGGAAGCATAACCCGCCCCAAAATCATCAATGTACAGATGGACGCCCATCGCCTTGATTTCGCGGAGGGTCTGTATGGTTTCTTCTGTTTCATGAATCAGAAACGTCTCGGTAAGTTCAAGTTTGAGATTTTCCGGATCCAGATGTGAATGCTTGAGGATGTCTTGTATGAGTGCAGGGAGATGCCCCTGATGGATTTGCCTGGCTGAGAGGTTCACGGCGACACGAGGAGCAGGAAATCCCTGCTTTTCCCAGTATTTGGCCTGTTTGCTGGCTGAACGTAAGACCCATTCGCCTATCGGAATGATCATGCCATTTTCTTCGGCTTGGGGAATGAAGTGATTCGGACCAATGAGGCCTTGGTAGGGGTGATGCCAGCGCAACAACGCTTCCATGCCAATGACTTGCTTGGTGCTAATATTCATTTGTGGTTGGTAATGGAGGAGAAATTCTTCTTTTGCCAAAGCTCGACTGAGTTCCATCTCAAGCGTGGAGCCATCGAGGCCAGCTGTTTTCATGCCGGCGGTGTAAAACTGATAGGTATTGCCGCCTTGCGCTTTGGCTCGATACATCGCGGCATCGGCATGGGATAAAAGTTCCTGGGAATTGGCGCCATCCCAGGGATAGATGGTGATCCCGAGGCTTCCGGTCACATGCAGTTGGTGCTGCTTGATAATGACGGGCTGAGCCAGGAGGTGAAGAATGCGTTGCGCAACAGAGGCCACGTCCTCAATCGACACGATTTGTTCTAAAAGGACTGCAAATTCATCTCCTCCTAATCGGACACCCGTGTCAATTTCTCTAATACATTTTTTGATTCGTGCGGCCACAGTTTTGAGTAACGAATCCCCATATTCATGGCCGAGGGTGTCGTTAATATCTTTGAAATGGTCCAGGTCCAAAAACATTAGAGCGATTGCCGTGTCGTTCCGATGACAGCGAGCCACGGCACAATTTAATCGTTCATAAAAAAGGCCTCTGTTTGCAAGCCCTGTCAGATGGTCGTAATGAGCCAATTGGGTAATGCGTTGTGTGGCTTTCTGTCGTTCCATGGCGTACCGAATGGCCCGGCACAGAGTCGAGCTGCTGGTCTGGCCTTTGATTAAATAGTCCTGGGCTCCACTTTTCACAGCTTGAATTGCCTGGTCTTCCTCCTCAACGCCGCTCAAAATCAGAATCGGGACATCAGGGCAAAACTGCATGAATTGCAGAATGGATTCAAATGATTTCCCGTCTGGCAGATGCGAGTCCAGAATAATGGCTTGAAATTGGTTTTGTTGAATGAGGTCGAGAGCATCGCTGAGAGAAAGGCCATGCTCCAAGGTAAATTGGTTTTGGAGACCTTCTTTCAGCATGTTTCTAATAACCAACGCTTCTTTTAGGTCATCTTCAACCAACAAAAGTGAAATCATGATTGCTGCTTTCTCCCTGTTTCAGCTCGTTCCTAAGTCCAGGGACTTTTTAGGTTCGAGAAGGCGGTCATAGGTTATCTTGTCGGATGTAGCAGTGTTTTCTTAATAGTTTTTGTAGATTTTGTCTCTTTGAGGGAAAGATCACAGAATCTATTGCATGATCTTAATGGATAATTTTTTAATAAAAACAAGTAGTTAATCATTATTTTAGATTAGATAAGGCCGATGAAATTTTCAGCGGAATGATAAGTGCTTTGTTATAGGTGACTTTGTTATTCATTTAGGAAATAGCTTTACTTTACAGTAAAATTTTTTATATAGTGTTATCAAATTGCGCCTTGTATTTTTACCTTCGCTTTTTTTAAACAATAGGTCTTTTTCCTGGTTTCGCCCAAAACTCGGTATGACGTACTTAATACAGACTGGAGGGCGATTTCTCTGTAAATCTGTATGACAGATTGCCCACGTCTCTGAAATGTAATGTTCTTTGTTGGGAAGAACGATGAGGCAGGACCGATTGGTTTCTTGTGTTGAGAGGGCCCATTGGCTCAATACGAAAAGTGGTATGATTGGGTTGAGCTATTAATTTTTAAGGAGCTATGTTAATGGGGAAGACAGCGTCATTGCCGGAGGTGATTCAGCGATTAATTGAGATTGGTAAGCCCAAAGGGCATGTAACCATAAAAGACTTGACGAGTATTCTTCCTGCCGACCAGATCACCTCTGATCAATTACATACCATTTTAAGCGAGTTGCACGAAGTCAATCTCCAAGTGATCGATCCTTCAAAGCGGACGGCCTTGCAGTTGGCGGCTCTAAAAAAGAACGCGGGGCAAGAGGAATCAGATGATTCAGAGGAGGAAACGGATTCTTCCCTGGATATTGATTTGACGCCAGGTGAACCTACCCGTATCGATGATCCGGTACGGTTGTATCTAAAAGAAATGGGACGGGTGCCTTTGCTCACCCGTGAAGGCGAAATTGAGCTGGCAAAACACATCGAAGAAGGCAAGCGTGAGTTGGCATGTGCCGTCTATGGCATGCCCTTGAATATCAATTATTTGGAATCACTCCACGACCAATTGAAGCTTGAGGAGATTCGTGTTCGAGATATCGTGCTCCTACAGGAAACCTTGGAGGAAGAGGAAGTTGAAGAGGAGGCCATTGCCAGTGAACAGGAGGATGAAGAGCTCCGATTACGAACGCTAGAGAGTCTGGCAACGGTTCGAAAGCTGGGGCGTGGGTTGCTTTCACTTTATATCCAAAATCGAGATGGGCAATCGACTAAAAATACGAAGGCGCAACTTGAGAAGCGCCGGATTGGCCTGGCTGATCAATTTGTTGATCAAATCGAGGCACTTAACCTGCATCAGCGTGTTAAAGATCAAATGTTAAGGCGTGTCA
>JACDDF010000230.1 GCA_013817135.1 Nitrospirales bacterium | reverse complement strand
GAAGGGATCGTCCCGGGTGGTGGTATAGGTCTCCTTCGCGCGGGATCTGTGTTGCGGGATTTAGCCGTCAAGAAAGAGGAGGAAGCGGGCGTTAAGGTTGTTCAGCGGGCTTGTGAAGTGCCGTTGCACGAGATATGTGCGAATGCCGATGAGAATGCTGCGGAAGTCACTAGCAAGGTGCTCAAGAGCAAGAAAAAAAGCTATGGTTTTGACGTTACTACCGGGCAATATGCTGACTTATTTGAAGTTGGTATTCTCGACCCGACTAAGGTGATTCGCCTGGCCCTTGAAACTGCCGCTATATATGCTATTAACATGCTGACTACTGAGGGATTGGTGCATCCGAGCCTCAGTAATCGCCCCCAAGCGGGACATACCATCTAGTTCGAGATTTTTTGACCCAATGCACCGATGAATCGGTGCACGTAAGTAAAGGGCCTGAGGCCACAGTGGGCCATCCGGCCCTTTGCCACTGAGTGCTTGCAACAATGAGGTTTCGTTCGTGGCTGCTCGGATTAGTTAGTACATATCGTGCATGAGTAGCCGTGCTTCCTCGACTGCATATTCTATGACTCATCTGGCGAGGGTACTGAACGGCAGCCACTCGCCGGAGGTCATCGTAGTCCCGCCGCCCGTGCTTCCGGAACACCTTCATCGTCCACTCACCATCAACTTCCGCAATCACAATGTCCAAATCCTTGGCATCCTCGCGTCGCTCCACCAAGACGGAATCGCCAGGGAGAATCCCGGCGTCGACCATCGAATCCCCTTGAACCCGGAGCAGATAGGTGGCCTCTTTGTTCCGGATGAGGTACTCCTCCAGACTGAGGGTATCGAGGAGTGCCTCTTCGGCCGACGCCGGGAAGCCCACTTCGACGGTGCCCAACACGCGCGGTTCAGAAAAGGATCGGCTGGGATGGAGTCTTCCTGTGAGGTCCTGTTGGATGAGCTGGAATGAGACGAGCTTCTTGACGAGCTAGGAGGCCGCATTGGTGGAGCGAAATCCGGCGAGCCGCATAATCTCCCGGTAGGTGTGCATCCGCCTGTGGGTGCGGTAGAACTCGAGAATGGCAGTGAAATGGGAGCGGGGTTCCATGAGGGCTCAATGCTAAGGTGAACAATTGTTCACTGCCAAGAGGAAAACGTTCAGTATAGCTGGCCAATCAAAATGATGATCCTGACCTGAAAGCAAAATTTGCTCCGATTGCCAAAGAGCCCAATATCGATAGGATTTTAGAGGAACTGAAAGCGATCAAAGGCAAGCCCGTCCGAGTGCTACCCTCAATAAAATCTTGGAGAGCTTAGCCTAGGGGTTAACTCTAGTTTTGTCTTATCGCAAAGAACCGAGGATGTAGGTAATGAGCCGGGCTCCCACATGAGCCCGGCTCATTGTTGTTTGTGGGAACATCTTTCCTCAAATCTCCTGAGCAACTCTGCCAAGGGTGCCCCTGTCGAAAAATAATAGCCAGCGTTTTTCATGGAAGAAAGTTGCGGAATGGTCGGAGGTTCTGGTGTGTTAGCCTTGCTTTGGGTGCGGCGTATGGTGTGATCCCGCCTCTCTCGTAATTGTCTGTGTTCACTTACCGGACGGCTAACAAACCGGATTCGGATTTTCCTCTCACCGTTGACCCTGTGGGGGTCGGTTAGCTTCCTGCCGCTATCTTGAATTTTTCATTCAAACCATCTAGGAGCGTGTCGGACTTTGGATGAATCGGCTGCAAAAGTGTCTAAGCGGTCCATATTTCACCGCTTTCTTGGACCATAGTCCCACTATGGGCCGGCGAAATCCTTAAAATCTGTGCTCGCTCCACCGCTTTTTCGCTCTCGATCCCCCAAGTCCGACAGGCTCCTGGAGATCAAGATTTATTTTTTTCCAAATATTCCATCATTTCATTCTCCAAGATCACGAAATTGATGGTGTCTGTGTTTGTGGTCCCGCCCACGCGCAATAACTCCACACTGGATATTTTGAAGGGGGAAGAAATGAGGAAGGTAAAGGAATATGAAAGAACTAAAACAAAGGGAATAAAGCCAGAAAAAATGTTATCCGAGAGGGGCCAAAGATCAAATAAAAGAGGAACGAATTAAATATCCACTTGCGACATTTTTGCTTCACGCTTCATAACCTGCTGAAGGATGTTCCGATAGGCTCGAATACGCTTTACATATTTTACAGGCTCCCACCCACGGGCATAACGATGAGGCAGATCCTGGTAATATTCTTTATGAGCCAAGAGGGGAAGAATGCTTTTAAGGTCATCCCACTGATCAGAGTTTTTACCTAGGCGATCAGCAAGCAATCGAGCATCGTTAATATGTCCCATGCCGACATTGTAAGCCGCAAGGGCAATAAACATGCGATCCGGCATTCGAATGTTGTCAGGAACCCGTTTTTGTAAATAGGATAGATAGCGGGCCCCACCGGCAATACTTTTTGAAGGGTCAAGCCGATTCTTGATTCCCAGATCCGAGGCTGTGGAACGTGTGAGCATCATAATTCCTCGAACCCCTGTGGGACTAACTGCCTTGTGATTCCATTGAGACTCTTGATAGGCCATGGCCGCTAATAACATCCATGAAATCCCTGATTTTATTTCAGCTTGCTGAAATTCTTCACGATAAGAAGGAAGCCTAGTCTCAATATGGCGCAAAAATGTCCTTACCTCATACGCCGGCAGCTTTGTTCCTAATTGGGCAGTCCGCTCCTGATGGGAGAGGTAATTGCGATCATGGTGGGGAAGTTCCCAAAGGACCAACAGTCCGACCAACAAGACCAGGACCAGACCGATTTGTTTACCAACGTGTTTGATCGTTTCCATGAGCATGATCATTCCTTCCGCGTCTTCAACGAATTGTCCTTCCTATGTTTTGAATGGGGTGCCTTATGAAAGAAGATCAACGCCGGATTACGGGAATAAGATTATGGTGGCATAAAGAGACGAATTAGGCAAGAAGAGTTTCTCCCATATCCCTTATAAGAGACAAAATCTGATACCTTTCTGTTGGCGAGCCAATATTTAAAAAATTTAGGGTATTCCCGTTTTAAATAGGGAAATAGGCAATTTGACCATGTAACGAACAAGAACAAGAACGTCCCCCCATTACTTTCGGATAATCCAATTGGAATATTAACAGACCCCTCACCCAACTCACGGCCTCTACCTTATGATTTGGCAAAGACTCCTGCGTCGCAAGAAAAATACTTAATTTGCTTCAAGGGAATGATGGTGACTTCCTTGGGAGTATCAATTTCAAGAATTTCCATGTCATCGCTGATGGTATGGCGAATCGCGTCCTTGAATTCTAATTCTTTATTATCAACAAAAATGACTTTGACCCAATACTGCACCGTGTACTCCTTTCAATAAAATCTTATGCCATATGTGCATCTAGCGTCAGCGCGACCGAGCTCATTATTGGCCCAGCTCATGAGACCGGGCCGTAGCAGCTTCGACGGCTTTCATTAAGGTCGCCCGTAACCGCCCGGTTTCTAATTGTTGCAGACCCGCAATTGTCGTCCCACCTGGTGAGGTCACCCGATCTTTGAGTAAAGCAGGATGTTCGCCACTTTCGAGTACCATCCTGGCCGCCCCTAATACCGTTTGTGCCGCAAGCACAGTGGCAACGGTCCGTGGAAGACCCACCCGCACCCCACCGTCGGTGAGTGCTTCAATCACCAGGTATATATATGCTGGACCGCTTCCGCTCAAGCCGGTTACGGCATCCATTAAGGATTCTTCCACCGTGACCACTCTGCCCACCGATTCAAATATGGATTGAGCCAGCAGAAGATGCTGCGAGGGAAGACATGAACTCCCGGCCAATGCCGTTACGCCTTCCTGGATGACTGCCGGGGTATTGGGCATCGCACGAATTAAAGAAACATTTTCCCCAACATGCTGTTGAATGCGAGCCAACGGATAGCCTGCTGCGACAGAAATCAGTAGGTGCTTCGGAGAAAGCTGATCTTTGATCTCCGATAGCACAATATCCATGACCTGAGGTTTCACACAGACAACAATGATATCAGCTGATTTCACTTCTTCAGCGTTATTAGATCCCACCTGAACTTGAAATGTCTTTTGGAAATGCTCTAATCGAATTGAGGAAATATCGGTCACCGAAATATTGGCAGGAGACGCAAGGTGGGCCTTCAAAATTCCGGTCACCAAAGCTTCACACAAATTGCCTGCCCCTAAAAATGCCAACTTTGGTGACTGTGACATGCGCCGAGTATAGCCGGAGACTGATAAAGGTTCAACTTATCCCAAGGGAATATTAACTAAATCCCTCAATCTGCATTTTCCCAATCAAACCCCTCGAGGACCTATTTCTTTAACCAATATTGATATCGAGTAACAAACTTTTTCAAATAAGACCCCTGCATGAGGTAGGGCGATCAGTAGCTTGCCAAGGCAATCTGGTCGAAAGTTTTCACGACGGCATTGGGTTGCCCCCCGCTCAATGTGAGGGGTATATTAGAAAACCCTGGCAAATTCCTTTTGAAACATTTGTTTCGTCCCCATTTCGCCTACGTTGCAATCCACAATGGTCAAAAATTAGAAGCCAAGGAGGTAAGGTATGAAAGCCTGGCCTGTTTTCTTTATTTTCGCAATGTTGTGGTTTGACGGCACTCAATCCGACGCCCGGCAGATTTCTCTTACCACTGAGCAAAAAACCAAATTAGAAACCGCCCAGATCGTGTTGGTCGAGGTCCTCGCCTTAACGGAAAAAGGGGAATATGATGCCCAGCCCTTGATTGCCACGGTCAAGGAGCGTTTTGAGGAAATGGGGTATACGGCCACCACGGAAAGGTCACAGCCGCACGATGTGGAAGTGAAAGTAAAATGTGAAGAACAAAAAACATTGACCGGCACCTCTCCCAGCGGCGGGGACGTGGACCTGGCCGATGCGCCAAATCGGCTCTGGAAGGGGCCAGCCTGTCTGTTAACCTATTTCCTCCAACAGAACGATTTTCAATGGAAAAAAGAGGTCCGCACGACCTTTGCCGATGCCAGGCAGGCCGCCCAAGATGCTAAGGTTGACGAT
>JACDDF010000229.1 GCA_013817135.1 Nitrospirales bacterium | reverse complement strand
CCTCAATCCTACCCTTACAAAGGGGAGAAAATATGGTTTTGAGTTTGTCCTACACTCCCACTTTTCCCAAAAATGGCACAAGCCGGTCCAATCGCATCACGGGCCCGTCCTTACAGACAAAGAATGGCCCAAGCTGACAATGCCCGCAGAGTCCGATCCCGCATTCCATATGCCGCTCCAACGACACATACATGGCGTCGGGGCGCAAACCCTGATGAGAAAGAGTATTACAGGCAATCCGCATCATGATCTCTGGTCCGCACATCATGACCAGCGTATTGTCCGGGTCCAACTGCAGTTGGTCAAACAATTCGGTGACCACACCCACATGACTATGCCAGGTTTTGCCGGGTTCATCGCTGGTCAGCAGCACCTGCGTGCGGGGCTCATGCCGCCAGGCATCGAAGCGTTCCCGGTAGAGCAAGTCGTGAGGGGTCTTTACCCCGTGGAGAATGGTCATGGCGCCATACTCCTCTCGCCTGCGGAAAATATATTCAATGGCTCCAACAACAGGGGCACAACCCAACCCGCCCGTGACGATGAGCACATCCTTCCCCTGCGCTTCCTTCATAGGCCATCCAATTCCGAAGGGCCCACGAACTCCCACGCTGTCGCCTTTCTGCATCGTGCCCAAAACTTGGGTGATCCGTCCTACAACACGAATCGTGTGATCCAGGAATCCCGGCTCGTCCGGATCGGACACAATGGAAATGGCCACCTCTCCGACACCAAACACATACAGCATATTGAATTGTCCCGCCTCAAACCGAAATGCCTCTCGGTGAACAGGGTCGGTGAGTTGTAGGCGAAATGTCACGATGTCCGTGGACTCCTGTTTCCTGTCCACGATCACAGCCGGATGAATGAGGTAAGGATTGTGTGTCATAGCAGACTTCAGCCCTCTTGAATAATCCCCCTTTGAAAAAGAGGGCCTAAGGGGGATTTATCGGGTTTGAGTTCTCTTGATTTAAGGCCGTGTCATTCCCGACATCTGATATGTCCACTTTGAAAAATTGACTAAAGGAATTTTCCTTTTCAGCGTCATTCCCGACATCTTTTATCGGGAATCCCTCCCCCTTCCGTCATGCCCGACGTTTGTAATCGGGCATCTATCCTGGATTCGTTTCCGATGGATCCCCGCTAACCACCTGCGGGGATGACGGAGAGGAAACTTGTCATGCCCGACATTTTTCATCGGGAATCCATCTTTTCAATTTGTACTTTTGGAGTAGAGAATGTCTCATCATAACAAAATGGATCCATCAGATCTTTCCTCGTTTTGAGCTTCTCGCATCAAAGGCATAATTCATTCTAGCCATTTTCTTTGAAATGGGCTGATTAGAGAGACTCTTTTTGGCTAACAGAATATTCATAGCAAAATTTTTTTAAAATATCCCATAGAAATCTCAACTTTGTTTGAAAGTTGGAAAAATATAGCACAATAAGCCGAGCAGATCTTCAGACTACATCCTAGGATTATTTTTGGTATGTGGCTATAATCCTTTTATGTTTGAATCTGGATCAGCTCGACTAGAATAAAAATTGAATGTAAGGCTGCCAATGATCTGAGGAATTTATCATGGATTGGATTCCTGCTATATCTACAACCTCATTGCTAGCACTAGTGCTTTGGCTAGGGCGTAACCTAATAATCACTCGATTGACGAATTCGGTGAGGCATGAATATGACGAGAAATTAGAGACTTTAAAAGCAAAATTTAAAAAGAGTGAAGAGTTATTCAAGGCTGAATTGCACACTAAAGAATCCCAAATTGATGCACTTAGGAGCGGTGCTTTATCAGGTATTGTAAGCAGGCAAGCGGCCCTCTATGAGCGGCGGCTCAGAGCTGTTGAGCAACTTTGGGGAGCAGTAATTTCTCTTGCTCCAGCCAAAGGTATTGCATCATTCATGGCTAATCTAAAATACGATGTGGCAGCAGGAGAAGCTGCAAAGAATCCACGATTCAGGGAAATATTTAAAGCTATGGGAAGTGGTTTTGATGTTGGTAAATTGCAAACTACAGACGCTTCAAAGGCTCGCCCCTTTGTGTCACCACTTGCATGGGCATATTATTCTGCATACCAATCCATTGTCATGCATGCAGTTTTTAGAAACATGTTGCTTCAAGGTGGAGTAGATAAAGATCTTTCAAATACAGAGGAAGTCACAAAACTTGTAAAAGTTGTTCTCCCACATCAGGAGGCCTATATAGAAAAATGGGGCTCTAGCGCTTTTTACTACCTTTTGGAGGAACTTGAATCTAAAATATTATTTGAAATCGATAGCATATTGCAGGGTAAACAATCTGATACAGAAAGTATCGAGAAAGCAGCGCAAATTCTCAGAGAATCAGATCGTTTAATGGAATCTGATGCAGCCTCGAAGCATGGTTTAGAGATTGACCAATAGTCGGACAAGAAAAAGACTCCCTGTAAAGTTGGCACTCGTTTTTGCCTGGTGAAAACGCCCTTAGCTTTTTTCTTTTCCCCAAATCTTTGGGGTACAAATGAACTTCTTGTTGGGAAATATACAACTCTGAGAAAGACGGTGAAATAACGCCATGAGCAAGAAAATACTGGTCGTCCTGACGAGTGTCGCGAAATACCCCAATCTGAACCGGGCAACCGGGTTGTGGCTTGCCGAGGCTGTGCACTTTGTCAAGAAAGTTCAAGAGGCTGGCTATGAGGTTGATTATGTGAGTCCCCAGGGGGGATATACTCCGATTGACCCGCACAGTCTGGCACAGGCAGATGCGACGGATTGGGAATGGTACCAGAAGAAAGAATTTATGAATCGTCTCGGGACGACGCTGAAGCCAAGCCAAGTCAATCCGGATGATTACGTGGCGATCTACTTTACCGGCGGTCATGGAGTGATCTGGGATTTTCCCGAGAACCAGGAACTCCAAGCAATCAGCCAGAAGATTTATGAGAAGGGTGGATTTGTTTCATCAGTGTGCCACGGCGCTCTCGGGTTGCTGAACATTCAGTTATCGGATGGCACGTTACTCATTAAGGGCAAAAAGGTCACCGGCTTTTCCAATGAAGAAGAAAAGCTTGTGGAACTCGACAAGGTCGTCCCGTTTCTGACAGAGACTGAATTGGTTAAGCGAGGGGCGGTGTATAAGAAAGCCGATCAGCCGTGGGCTCCGTTTGCTCTTGAAAACACTAGGGTTATCACAGGGCAGAACCCGGCATCTGGCGGTGCCGTTGCTGATCGGCTTTTAACTGCACTTGGGGAAAAAGGCTAACCCGAGGTGATAAATAACAAAAGTCGTACGCTGGTGCTTCAATACTTGATCTTCGCCTCATTCGGAGATAAAGTTTTTCTATGACCAATTCACTTATTAGCTGTTCGCCGGATGTGATGGGAGGTACTCCAGTGTTTGCCGGGACACGAGTACCCGTCCAAACGCTTTTGGATTACCTTGAGGCCGGCGAAACTCTTGATGACTTTCTTGAAGGTTTCCCGACAGTCAGCCGAGAACAGGTCGTGGGCTTTCTTGAGGAGGCCAGAGAGCGAATGGTTGCGGCTGTTTCGTGAAGATACTTCTCGGTGAATGTGTTGACCGGCGGCTTGAAAAAGATATTGTAGGGTATGAAGTCAAAACTGTCCCGCAAATGGGATGGGCGACCATTAAAAACGGCGAATTACTGGCTTTTGCCGAAAAAGAATTCGAGGTTTCCCTTACCGTAGATCGTAACCGGTCATTTCAGCAGAATCTCCCCCGATTCGATCTAGCCGTCATTGTCTTGCGTGCACCGAGTAACCGCTTACAGGACTTGCGTCCTTTGGTGCCCAAGCTACTAGAATTGTTGCCAAACGCAAAACCGGGCGAAGTGCTTTGGATCAGCGGTTAATTCTTTTTGGCTGGCCCGGAGACCCTCCTCAAATTGCTTCTCCGCATTAGCAGATTGCTCCGAAAGAATCTCAAGTCAAACCATAGAATATTCAAATCGTTTCGCTCATCGACTATTCGATAAGCGATGTGTGTGCCAGTCATGTAGGACGAATTCTTAGAAAAGAAGGAAAAGTTGGACATTGTGGTGCCGGCACCATGAATCGACACTATAACCGCAAGGATGCCACACTCAATTCTGACGAAATCGTTCGGCCAGTGCTATGGTCACATGGATAGCCGAGCGATGGATAATGGAGGTCCCCATTAACATCATGGACCATCAATTCGTCATCTTGAATGAGAGGGGCCAATACCCCTTGACCTTCTTTCCTGTCCTCTTTAGGTTCTCTTAAATTCCCCTTAGGACTTTTCTCACATTCAGCCATAGGAGCAGGATGAAACATTCACCGAATACCGATACCAATATTAAGAAATCGTCCGTTTCCCTGTTGCATCAATTGGCCCGGCGTCATGGGATTCAGCCCGTCTATCGGGATGAGAGCGGCAACGGGAGAGTGGTTCCCGATGAAAGTCTGCGAGACCTTCTCCGGCTTATGGATGTTCCCGGTCAAACATCTCAACAAGTGCAGGAATCCTTGACGAAGTCGAAGGAAAGTCAATGGACGAAATTGGTTGCAGAAACGTTCGTCATCCCTCAATCGAAACTTTCCTCAGGATGGACACTTCACATTCCTATAGAATCCGAACCACTCTCTTCCATCCACATCACCTGGACCATCCTGGGAGAAAACAAGTTTCGATCAACCCATCAGGCTAGGGGATCTTCTTTGGAAATCCTTGCGCGCAAAAAAATCAACGGGCGTCAATATCTGCGTGTCACACTGCCTTTTCCTCGCCATTTGCCCCTTGGATATTATGCTCTTCGGTTGTCGGTCAACTCGCCCTCGTTTCGGACGCAAGGTTCCTCGCGTATCATTGTCACTCCGGACAAGGCGTATGACCCGCCTTCCTACAAGACGAGCCGTGGTCTCTGGGGACTGACCGTTCAACTGTATGGCATACGGTCCGAACGGAATTGGGGGATCGGTGATTTTGGCGATCTCAACGATTTGGTTTACTGGGCAGGGAAGGAATTAGGTGCAGCCATGCTGGGAGTTAATCCTCTCCATGCGCTGCTGCCTGGTGAA
>JACDDF010000228.1 GCA_013817135.1 Nitrospirales bacterium | reverse complement strand
TGATTCTATTGCTAGGAGTCCTGATTCTAACCGGAGTGTCAGGATGCCTCAGTTTGGGCGTAGGTTCAAAAAACTCTGACAAAGTGTCGGAGAAAGCAATAGACGGGGAGGTTGCGGAAATGGTCAAACTTTATCGCATGTGTCTACAGAAGAATGAGGAGGCACCCGCGAAGGCGAAAGAGAACTGTGGCCTATATAAAGATGCCATCCGTGACCTTGCACCGGACAATATGAGGACAGTTGTTGCAGAGGTGATGGAACGCCTGCGGGACAAATGTGAGAAACCAGTAAAACAAGGGGAAACTAATTTATAGAGTGGTCCATGGGCGGCCAAATGTTTCGAGGACCATCTGTCGGAGAAGGAATAAGCTTAGGGAGTATTATTATGGGAAAAGGTTTCATTCCGTGTTTGTTAGGAGTTCCGACCTCCTTGCTCTAGTTCTCTGGATTTTCGGTTTCCTTCGATAAGGTGAGGCATGGAAGTGAAGGATTGGAGGATTACATGGCAATCGGCGAGCATGCGTGTGCCATTCTGCTGACATGACATCGGTAAGCGGCAGTTAACCACGAGGAGGCAGAATTAATGGCCAATAACAGAACGCCTTCATTAGGAGCGGTAGGATTGGCATTTATGGGCGGAGGGTTGGTGGGAGCCGCCTTGGCGTTGGTATTGGCGCCACAGTCCGGTCGTGAGTCACGAGAGGAGATACACGATTATATGCGGCAAGCTGAAGGGAAAATCCATGACCTGACCGATACGGCGAACGGGGCCCTGGCCCAGGCGGTGGAAAAGGGACAGGAATTCATTAAGCGGGGGTGACTGAGAGAGCCGATCAGCACTTCTATGAAGGAGAGTGGATGCGTTCGGGCGAGAATGATGTGTGAAATTTTTTCAGGTGATGACGAGGGCTTCCCCTCAACGTAGGATATGGCGCTTAGCAATTATTGGTCGTTTCAAGGGGAGTAATTACAAACATCCGAAACAAAAGAGGAATGGTTATGAAGAAGGAAATCACTTCGGTTGCATTGGGGGCCTTATTCATTGCGACAGTTGCCCGGCGTGGGCATTGTTCGAATCAGACCGGACGTTGAGTGAAGAAGCCACAGTGCCTATGGTTGATGCGATTAAAACCGCTGTAAAGACCCATCCCGGCAAACCGGTGGAGGTGAATATGGGGAAAGATGACGGTCGTGTCGTCTATAAGGTTGAGATCGTCGATGCAAAGGACACGCATAAAGTGTATGTGGATGCCAAAACCGGCAAAGTACACGTAGAAAAATAATTCCTTGTTTCAAGTCTGCAAAGACGGGCGGGAACCCCTTGGGTTCTCGCCCGTCGCGTGGGGACGTTATCTCTACTTCTACAGATTGCCAGGAATGACCGACAGATGCCTCTCTCATCCGCTCACGAAGAATCTGACCCTACACGTTCTGACGCTTGTGCTTTTATCACTGGTCATGGGACTGCCTGCCTGTAGCCGCCTACCCGCTATTCAATACTCCGCCGACAAGGTTTTACATGGCTCTCTCAATGGACATCCCATTGAACATGTGGTGATCCTTGCCGTCGACGGTTTGGAGCAAGAGAGTCTGGTTAAATATCTTATCCACTCTCCTCCGCGGAAGCCTGGAGGCTTGCACGAGTTCCTAGGCGTGCACGTTGATGGACGCGAACTGCGATTGACAAAGGGCATTGCCGTTCTTACACCCACGACGGTGTTTCCTTCCTATACCTATCCAGCTTGGACATCGATGTTTACCGGCGTGTTCCCCGGCTCCCACGGGATCACCGGGAATAATCTGTTTTTCAGGGACCGGGAAGTTGCCAGATATTTTACGGAGTTTCATATTGACGCCGCGAAGGTGCAACTGGAAAAGGACTTCTTTTCAGACGATATCAACCCTCGCGTGAACACGATGTATGAATATGTCGGACAAGGTGGAGGGCAGAGCCTGGTTGTGCATCATATGCTCACGCGCGGGAGCGGGACTGGGGCCAGGAACGCGGACCTCGACACCCTTTTGAGTTATGAGCAGAATCACAGTGAAGCCGTGGACGACAATGCCTTGTGGGACGCAGTGAAAGCGCTACGGGATTTCAATGGCGGAGCGAAGGAAGGGACGGATCTGGAGCTCCCGGCCGTCATGACGATCTACTTTGCCGGCCTCGATCATGCCGAGCATCTTTCTCCAGGGAATCCGGAGAAGGCACGCCTGGAATATCTCAAGCACATCGATGATCTCATCGCGAAATTTATCGGTGGCGATCCCGGCATCGTCAAAAATCATCATCAAATACCGGGAGATGACATTACGACAGGCGACCCGATTCAGTGGCGGGGATTACGAAATGAGCCCGTGATGCAGCGGACCCTTTTTTTGTTGGTCTCCGACCATGGCCATACCCCGATTATCTGGGACAAAGTTCTGGGCATGGAGGATCTCAAGGTGGTGTTCGAGGAGCTGACCGACATCAGCGGCAGGGCCTATCATCTTGAAATTCCGGTCTTTTACGAAGAAACGGGATGGTCTCTGATCCGTTCACTATTAGGTATTTTTTCCGATGGCACCATTTCCGGGGATTCAAATATCGTCGCAACCTTAAATGGGGGGTCGCTCGGATTCCATGTGAAGCCCGAGGGCGGGCAGTGGAAAGATGATCCGGATCAAGGCGATATTGTCCCGATGTTGAAACACGTGCTGCTCACGCTCCATCAGAATGAACAGGGGCCGGAAGCCGTGCTCTATAAACACGACAATCGTTACGTCTTCATTCCTTATCACTATAACGGGACATCCATCCAATTGCTGTCGCCGGTGGATCTCGACGAGAGTCCCTTAAACCATGACCAATATCCTCTAGCGGTGCGAAGGGTGACCGGTCTTGCTGCGCGATTACCCGAGGATCCGGTGAGTGCCCCGGACATTATTCTCCTGGCCGACCGTGAAAAGGGATTATCGTATTTTAATAAACAGGATTGGCGGGTTCTTGAGAAGCTCGACGTGACCACGCATCGACACTTTCACTCCGATCACGGGCATCTCAGGGCTTCAGACTCGCTGGTGCCGATCATTTTTGTGAGAGGGGAACAGGAAGGAAACGAAGATCTGGCTGCGATTTGCGAGGCATCTATAGTGGACGTCACACCTACCATACTCGACATCCTCGGGCTCCTGCCGTCGTTTCACACCGCCCTTCAGGATCGACCCGATGAGGTGAAGGGACATTCGCTCAAACCTGCTATAGAACGCATTTTGACCAAAGCCCCTCAACGTCACATGAAAACGTCTGTTCATCGCCGATCACGGTCTCCCTCCCTTGATAATAAACTCATACGCGCTGCTAGCAAACACGTATCCTTTGGGAAGAATGGGGCGATGAACTCTTTGCGAGGATTGGCCATGGATGTTGCGTGTTCTGACCCGCTTCGGGCATAACGACCAGCGGAGGCAGGCCTCCAGACGGTCAGTCAGGAAATGCTGGACGAAATGTTCGGGACCACCTACTTTCCATGTCGGATCCTGGTGAATTGGTTCCGTTAGCTGGTTCTAATAGGATCATTGCAGTTTGCACTCGCACAAATCCCACTTGGGAGGCATTCTTTACAGTTAGCATCATTATTCCTTTCCATTACACAGTTCATTGGAGCCGATTCCAGTCGGTATATCCATCGGTGTCTGGGTTGCCTTTCTCTGCGTTCCTCAAAACTGAGCAATTTTGACCAGATCTCATGCTGTCTCTTTGCTAGGATTGAATATGGACTAACGAACTCAACCCCTCTCCAATCCTTAGCTTTGGAGGAGACGCCATGACCTGCCGATCTGCCAGATTGTTTTCAAACCCTGCCCCACTGAATCTGGTCTACTGCCGAATGTGTGGCTCGACCGATCTGGAACTGTCCTGTACATCAAAAGCCTTTGGACCGCATTTGTGTCTGATTTGTGTCCGGTCCCTGATTGAGTCCGGAAGGAAAAGCAATTTGGCCCTGTCCCACGGCGTGACCTTGTACGTTCCTGAGCCTATTTGCCGCATGGGAGCCTGGCCGGACTCACCTATGCCTTGACTGGTTGAACGACTTATGGCTCCTGGACTGTTTCTCCTACCGGAGAAATTAGAGGTCCCTTCCGCACTTGAATTATTCAAATCTGAGCAATATTGACCAGACATCGTCCAGTCTTCCCTCCATAGTGACCCATAATCGGAAGAATAGGGATATCAGGTACCGATCGAGACGGTACTCCGGCGATTTCGATTCTTTTACGGAATGGAGATACGCATGAACGCAGATCAACTCAAAGGAAAATGGATGCAGTTCAAAGGTGAACTCAAACAGCAGTATGGCAAGTTCACCAATGATCCCTTGCAGCAGATCGAAGGAATTGACGACACGATCATCGGCAAGATGCAGGAGCGGTTCGGTGACAAAAAAGATGAACTCATGAAGTGGGCGGATACGTGGCATCAAAAGTCGGCGCCTGAATCGACAACGCAAAAGACGCGCTGACGGGAAGTTTTCAAAAAGAGGGATGGATCGCTGAGCAATTTCACATATACATGAAAGAGAAAATCATCAATACACGTTATGTCCTCACACTCTGCACGGCTCTCGTTATCGACGGAACACTTATCACTGGATCGGCGAATGCGCATGGCATGGCCAACGAAAAGACACCCATTGCTGACTCGTGGATCACGGCGAAAAGCAAGATTGCGCTGTTCGCCGATTCCCGGGTCAAAGGCCGGCAGATCGATGTCGAGACCACCAACGGGCAGGTGATGCTCAGCGGAAAGATTGATTCCGACGCGGCCAGGCAGGCCGCGGAAGGCATCGCCAAAGAGCTTGAAGGCGTCATAAGTGTGAAGAACGACCTGGAAGTGGTCCCTCCGGCTCTACGCGAGACCGTGGAGAACCAGGATGAGACCCTCACAGCCCATGTCAAGGAGGACATTGCCAAGGACCCGGATCTGAAGAATGCCGTTTGCCGTTCAGACCAATTCGGGAGTCGTCTCACTGACGGTGAAGTGTCGGACATCATGACCAGTACTCAAG
>JACDDF010000227.1:2986-5055 GCA_013817135.1 Nitrospirales bacterium | reverse complement strand
GATATGATCCAACGCCATCGAGGGATCGTCATGGAGAAATTGGGCAATTTCCAGCCAATGCTCGGCTTGCACTTGTGCCCACAAGTCCAAACGCACGGGATCCTGCTGCGCCGTCAGCACAGCCTGAGGAAAGCGGTTGACCAGAGATTCAAGAAAAGCATGCATAAATCGGATCTGTTGCTGAATCGTTGATTATCGAAAAACCGTCTACACAACTTCCGGTGTTACTTTACAAAGTATTTTTCTTTCTGAATTTTTTCTTGGAGTTTAATGAGACCATCCATGAGCGCCTCCGGCCTAGGTGGACAACCCGCGATATAGACATCCACAGGGACTATTTGATCCACACCCTGAACTACGCTGTAACTATTGTAATGATTCCCGGATGTCGCGCAGGATCCCATGGAAATCACATATCTGGGCTCCGCCATTTGATCATAAATTCGACGGATCACCGGTGCCATTTTCCGACAAACCGTACCAGCCACAATCATCAAATCTGACTGGCGTGGTGACGCACGAAATACCCCGGCCCCGAAACGATCGATGTCATACTTGGAAGACACCGAGGCGATCATTTCAATCGCACAACAGGCTAATCCGAAAGTCATCGGCCAAAGGGCTGATTTCCGACACCAGGCAATACAATAATCCAGGTTGGTCGTAATAATATTAGGTTCAAGTTGTCGTTCAAGCATGCCCATAAGATTATCCTGCGTACCTCAATGGTCTATATATGACTCGTTGCCTACCCCCAAACTATGGGGGTGCCATTGTACTGGGTGAACTGCGGTTATTTCCAGGCGTAAAGACCTATTTTTGTTAATCCCAATCTAACGCACCTTTTTTCCAGGCATACCAGAATCCCACAATCAGAATGGCCAGGAACACTCCCATTTCAACAAGGCCAAGAAGGCCAAGCTTTTTAAACACCACCGCCCAAGGAAATAAGAACACCACCTCAATATCAAAAATAACAAAGAGCATGGCAATGATGTAATACCGCATCGGGAACTGAACCCTGGCGTCCATAAACAACGGAGCGCCGCTTTCGTATGGAAGCAGTTTCGCCCGATAAGGCCGGCTTGGACGTACAATCCACCCCACAACCAAGGACCCGACTCCAAAGAGTGTCCCAAGAACCATGAAGATAATGATGGGGAGATAATTAAAAGGAACCGGTTCACTACCCATGAATCACTCTCATTCCTGAATGAGTCATACCCACCACACTAATCTCCAATTACAAACTTTCTTCAATCCTCATTATGAGGACACCACGTCATCAAAGAAAGCCCGATAACGCAAACCTTGAAGGGGGAAAGGCTCCATTCCTTTTCGCTGAGCCAGAACCTTAAATGTTGTCCCCATCCCATGTGGACGTAATAAATGCGTTAACGCCCTTACGTCATCAGACTCCTGATCCTGGTCTCGCACCAATTCCTCGACTCCTAACCCGATCAGCCAATTGGCCATAGTCGTGAACCCGATGAGGTCCAACCCGCTTGTCGTTCCCACGCTCGCCAAAGCGGAAAAGTTGACATGAGCCGTCATGTCCTGCTCTCCAACCCTTGAATACGGATCGGTCGAAATGGCATGCCGATAATAACACAAGAAGGTCCCGTCCTTTCGGTCGGAACGATAATAATCGCTACGCGTATGACCATAGTCGACAGTCACCACGACACCGCGATGGAGAAGGCGAGCCACATGCTTCATCCAAATCTCAGCGTCAAGATGGAGTTCTGAGGTTTGGGCTTCACTCAAGGCCACCTTATGAGACTCGATGTATTCGATCAATTTTGGAGAGAGACTATGATCCAGGCATTCAACAAAATGGCCGCCTTTGTAGGCCACACATATTTCCTGAAGACGTTGGTCAGCCATTCGGACTCGATGGACGGGTAACGCATCAACTAATTCGTTGGAAAAGACAACACCGGTCACCGAATCCGAGTCAACCTCCTCGATGGAAGACTTCCAACTCAGATGGCTTTCCCCCCAGTCCCCCCCTACCTCGCTGAGCTTGGCTGCCTGACGCGATTGGAGATGAGGACTCCGCTCAACGA
>JACDDF010000227.1:0-2976 GCA_013817135.1 Nitrospirales bacterium | reverse complement strand
TTCATTCCCTGCACCGATTTCCATAAAAGTAAACTGAGCGGGATGGCCTAACCGGTCATCGATAGCCAAAATCTGGCGAACTAAGGTTTTCGCCAGAATAGGGGAAAGTTCAGGTGCCGTATAAAAATCACCACCCCATCCGATTCGGTCTGAGGAAGGGAGGTCAGGTTCAACCTTTTTGGTCATATAATATCCGTGTGGAACATCGTAGAGCGCCAATTCCATGAAACGCGCAAAACTCATGGGGCCATTAAGGTCAATTTCCGACAGAATCTTCTCGATAAGGTCTGGATTACCCTGAATGTTCTGATGATCTGATGGCACGAATGGACTATGGTCACTCCTGCAATATGCCCATTGAGAATCGGTTACGATAACGGCCTACCTTCAACCAAGTCAAGCAATTTTGCACTTTTAATGGCAATAAAAAACAATAGATTCAATATGTTATGGGCAATAACCTAGTCTGGAGAGGAAGGAAGGTCGGTGGCAAACAGGAAGAGAGTGCCGTTACAACAGGACTAGCGTCAAATAGAGGAGCAGGGCAGGCCTTTCAGGTCTTAGGTCCCATGGCATTTCTTGTATTTTTTCCCGCTCCCACATGGGCAGGGATCGTTCCGGCCAACTTTATCTTCGGCGCGTTGAACGGTACGTTGTGGGGGTGTGGCAGCGGATTCACCTCCGCGGTTCAAATTTAATTGTGCCGGGCGAGGCGCTTCCCGCTCAGGCTCAGGCCGTTCCCCGCGGACTAATTGAAATTTAAAGAGCCGTTCTAACGTATCATTTTTAATCCGCTCCATCATTCCTGCAAACATGTCATAGCCTTCACGCTTATATTCTGCGAGGGGATCCTTTTGCCCATAACCGCGCAGGCCGATTCCATCCTTCAACTGGTCCATACCCCACAAGTGATCCTTCCAATGATGATCAATCATTTGAAGCAGAATCGTGCGCTCCACATAATGCACTAAATCCTCGGTGGCGCCATGTTCATGAATTAATCCTTGGACTTTGTTCCGGTAGGCTTGCTGTAACTTTTCTGGAATTTCTTCCTTGAGCGCGTCTCGACCGACGTCTTTGATATCATCCGCTTGAATCACATCCACGCCAAATTGTCCCTGCACTGATTCTACTAATCCCGTAATATTCCATTCCTCGGCATACTGCTCCTCAGGACAATAGACATCGACGAAGCGTTCGCCCACTTCCTCGATCATCCCGAGAACGTCTTCGGTCACATCGGTCGCATGTAATACATTCTGCCGATGTTTATAAATCACCTCCCGCTGCTTACTCATCACATCATCATATTCAAGAAGATGTTTGCGAATTTCAAAATTATGGCCTTCGACTTTCTTTTGCGCATTTTCAATGGATTTAGTGACCATCCTGTGCTCAATGGGCACACCTTCTTCCATGCCAAGCTTGAGCATGAGGTTTGAGACCCGTTCAGACGCAAAAATGCGAAGCAAGTCATCTTCCAAGGAAAGGAAAAACCGCGAGGAGCCCGGATCTCCCTGCCGACCCGCCCGGCCTCTCAACTGATTGTCGATCCGGCGGCTCTCATGACGTTCGGTCCCGACAATGTGCAACCCTCCGGCTGCCAGAACTTCTTTCTTATTCTCATCGCAGGCGGATTTAATAGTGGCGTACGCTGTGTTTTGCTCCTCTTCTGTCAGATCTTCCCCCCGATAAATGACCTGTTGCTTGAAGAGAGCTTCAGCATTGCCTCCCAATAAAATATCGGTACCGCGGCCGGCCATGTTAGTTGCGATGGTCACCGAACCCTTTTGCCCGGCCTGGGCAATAATTTCTGCTTCTTTTTCATGAAACTTGGCATTCAAGACATGATGCTTCACGCCCCGATGCTTCAATAAGGCCGCAAGGCGTTCCGACTTTTCAATGGAAATCGTGCCAATGAGAGTCGGTTGACCCTTCTCATGATACTCCTTGATCTCGTCTGCAATGGCCTCGAATTTTTCTTTTTCCGTCCGGTAGACCACATCAGGATTATCAAGCCGAATCATGTTGCTATTGGTGGGCACCACATTCACTTCGAGGTTGTAAATTTTCGCGAATTCCGCGGCTTCGGTGTCTGCGGTCCCGGTCATGCCGGCCAGTTTATTGTACATACGAAAATAATTCTGGAACGTCACGGATGCCAGAGTTTGGTTTTCGTTGGCAATTTTCACCCCTTCTTTGGCCTCCACCGCCTGATGAAGCCCATCACTCCAGCGCCGTCCCGGCATTAATCGACCGGTAAACTCATCAACAATCATCACCTCGCCATCTTTCACCACATACTCCACGTCCCGATGATAGAGCACATGGGCTTGGAGAGCCTTAATGACGTGATGCACCAAACTCAGATGTTTCAAGTCATAGAGATTATCGACACCCAACAGTTTCTCAACATGCGCATTGCCTTCATCGGTCAGAGATACCGTTTTTGTTTTCTCTTCAATCGTATAATCCTCTTCCCGTTTGAGGTGAGGAATAATCCGATCAACCTGGAAATAGAGGTCTGTGCTTTGTTCGGCGGGTCCGGAAATAATCAGAGGCGTTCGAGCTTCGTCGATGAGAATACTGTCAACTTCATCGACAATGGCAAAATTTAATTCCCGTTGAACCCCCTGGCTCAAGTCCGTGACCACGAGATTATCCCTTAAATAATCGAAGCCAAATTCATTATTGGTCCCGTAGGTAATATCGGCCCCATACGCCTCGCGTCGGGAGCATGGCCGAAGAAATTGCAACCGTTTATCCAGGGCATCGTAGGTCGGATCAAATAAAAACGATGCGTCATGTTGAATGGTCCCGACGGATAAGCCTAAACCATGGTAGAGCGGTCCCATCCACTGGGCATCGCGCTTCGCCAGATAATCGTTCACCGTCACCAGATGAACCCCTTTTCCCTCCAACGCATTCAAATAGACGGGAAGGGTGGCGACAAGGGTTTTTCCTTCCCCCGTGCGC
>JACDDF010000226.1 GCA_013817135.1 Nitrospirales bacterium | reverse complement strand
CCGTTTGGATTGCTCCCTCTTGGATCATGCGGCGTTGACTTGTCCGATTCATTCCTACCTCCTGTGTGAAAACCAGTAATTGAAAGGGTTAGTCTTTTAGTATATCAAATGAAAGAGTGTCTCTGCTTTGCCTGAACCTATAGAAAGCAAAGAGTAGGGAAAATCCTGAAAGCTTGGTTTTCTCATTGTTTGGGGGAAGCCCTCATTCGACTGTTTAAGATCTTTTCGGAGGGAAAGAAGACGCTATTGTTAAATGAAACGCCTACAGTTTGTGGTCTGACACGTACAGGGCAGTTCCCCTTTGTGGTGTGAGTCGCCATAGTCGAGCGTGAGTTCGGTTCCAGCCTTGATGGGGTGCAAAGCATAAAATTCTGCACGTTCTCCAATAATTCTCATGAAGGTATTGGGTGTGCAGGAATGGTTAATGAACCGGAATCCTGTTGTCTCTTCGGCTCCATCGATCGATTTCCCATTATTCACTTCGACAATGGCAATCCACTTTTGGCTTTTGGCGCGCTTTCGCCCCTCCCGTTGGGTGATGCGTTCCCCTTCATACTCACCGATTTTTTGTCTGGGTCGCAATGTCACCTTGGTGAATAAGCCACGGCCCTCAATGGCACTAGGTTTGACTTCCATCGGAACGGGCCATCTGGTTTTGCAGGTCGAAGCTCTAGTCGTTGGGGGCATGCGCGGATGAAAACAATAAGTTGAAAAATTTCTCGAGAAACAGATTTCAGGGAACTCTACAAAATGGGAAGTGGGTGAGGCAAGGATGTAGGAGAGATGAAGCGAATGAAGAGACGACACCTGTTTCCCGGCGAAGGTGATTCACTCGATCGGACGCACCGACAAGAAGTCTGATCATTGGTAGAGCCACCGGCGAGTTTACAGAGAATGTATCAAGATCAATCACCGCCCAGGAACGCATCCTCATCATGTTCCGGCATGAGATCCTCTTCTTCCTCGATGCCTAATCCGCCTTGAAACGATTCCCGGATGGCGACCACGTGTTGATGCGATGGAGTGCCTTCAATCTTCTTCCCAAATCGGTCGAGGAACCGATCGCAGAGGTCCAGCCCGAGTTGAAAATATCGGGGAAGGGGGCCTTCCGTGACTTGCTGCCAGGTAATATAAATGAGGAACTCCTGCAGGTGTTGAGCCTCTGGAAGCTGTGCTCCCAATTCCTGAAGGGTATCAAACGCGCGCTTGGCTTGTGGCCCTTGATCGGTGGAAAATATCGCTTCCGTTTCTAAAATGTCCGATTCAAGATCCCCAAGTTCTCCTTGTTCCTCAGCTTGTTGAAGAGCGTGCATGGCAGCGATGGCTGGATCAAAATTCATGGGAAACGCCTTTGTCTGTGAGAATGAGATATCCGAACTGCGAGGGAGTGTAGCAGATCCCTGACAAGTTTGCGTATCAAAAATCTGGCAAGCGATAAACGAACTCGTTACAGCAACAGGACTCTCTATCCGGGGCGTCATGGCATGAGGTAGGTTACCAGTCGAGGAGGGAATGGGCTCAATGGGGGATGCACAACCCGGTCAACCATATCAGTCGTGGAAGGCATTTTGCGGGGCTCGGCTGGACTATGTGAGTGTCCTGGCTGAGACGGTGGAACAGAGCTTTATCCGGCGGGATACCACTCATCCGACATTCTGTGGGTGTATCGATTGGCATTCCAGTGTCCATGGCGCCTACGCGTTATTAACGGCTTCGCGGCTGACGAGTGAACCCCGGTGGGCCAGAGTGGTGGATGCAGCGCTAGCACCTGATTGTCTGGAAGCCGAGTTAACTTCGCTCAAACGAGGGGAATTGGATCATGAGTTGCCATATGGGTTTGCATGGTTTCTCAAGCTTGCGCAGGAGCGTGAACAAGGCTGTGAGAAATATGATCTTCAGCCGTTAGCCTCGGAGATCGCGTTGCGTGTGAGACGCTGGCTCTTTTCCTTGTCGGATGAGGATCTTGTGCATCATGCGCAACGTCGAGAATACGGAAATCTTTTCTGGCCGCTATTGAATCTCTGGCATTGGGGGAAATGGAAACAGGATTCTGGTTTACTAAAAGAACTGGTGAATTTTACGCGAAGCCGCCTGTTGCCGCTTGATTCCGAATGCCCTTCCTCCCTTGACCAGGTTACGGATGAATTTTTTCCGGCGGCGCTCCAGCGATGCCGGGCATTGCTCACGATTCTTCCACCTGAAAACCCAACGAAATGGCTCGCCTCCCATCAGCATGACAGCCGGGAGATTTCTCCTTTGACTATCTTTCCTACCACTCATTCCGCCGCCCTAAACTTCAGTCGGAGCTGGGGCTTGTGGACCGTGTATCAGCGTACGAAAGATCCGGTATTCCGTGATCTGTACGTGAACCATATTGCGACGCATATGGAGATGCCGCAGTATTGGCGGGATGACTATCGAAAGCACGGGCATTGGGTGCCCCAATTCGGTATTTATGCGATTGCGTTAAGCTTCGAGGGCGATTCGATATGAATCGTCTGCGCTTTTTTAATGGATGAAAATGGGATTATAACTCTACGCCCATTTTGTCAGAGCCGATTCAAAAGATAATGAGGGTTTGTGATATCCGAGACTTTTTGAGGCAATGTCCATGGAGGGGCTGGGAAATATGGGGAAAATGAAAAATCCCCACTTTGATTATTTAGCGAATGGAACCCCTAGGTCCTTGAAAATCTTTCTTGCCAAGTTGTCATGAATTTCCGTATGTCTTGGAATCGCTGATCGTTTGTTGAGATTAGGATTATGCCACCATGAGTGTCGATCTCCTTCTCGTAAGAACTCGCATCCCTGATCGCGCAGGTATCGAAGGAGATCCGTTCGTTTCATACCGGAATATTTTCTTCTTCATAGTCACTTCCCGCTGCTCCTAATGCTTCTTGACGATTAAATTCCAGTGCCTCTTTTAAGGTAATTCGAAGGCTTTCGACAAGTTCCACTCGAGAAGCCTCCTGGCAATTGACGCCAGGTACTTCTTCAATCCAACCGATCCACCATCCATTTTCTTGTTTGATAATCGCTGTATACGTTTGACTCATGGTCTTGCTCCTTTAAAGACGTTCGAAGTCGATGATAAATTAACTTCAATTCTCAATCAGAGGCTAGAGGCGGTTCCTTGCCTTGCCAATTCTTGAAATTACAGACGAGCCCCAATTTTTGCGAGTGCGGAATCGGGAGAAATGAGATTGCGGTTCAAGCCGAGACTTTTGGTATCCAACCCCATGGCAAGGCCCAGCAGTTGCGGAAGATGGAGGATCGGAAGATCGATAGAAGTCTGTTCCTGGCTGGCGGCATTGGTCTGCATGCCGTCGAGGTTGAGATGGCAGAGCGGGCAGGGGGTGACCATGATATCCGCTCCGTGTGATTGGGCATCACGGGTATGGGTAGCAACCATCGTGAGTGAGTTTTTTTTGTTGATGGTCAAAATGGGAAACCCGCAGCATCGGGTTTTCCCTGGAAAGTCCACAACCTCCGCCCCTAAAATTTCGATGATCCGTTCAAGAGATTTTCCCCGATCAGGATGCCGATCGAATTCGAGCGCATCGGTGGGCCTTTGAATATAGCATCCATAAAATGGTGCGGCACGAAGACCGGATAACGGACGGGTGATATGTTGCCGTAAAACCTCTTCCCCAACGTCTTCCAAGAGAATCCACAGAAAATGTTTGATCGTGGTTGTTCCCCGATAGGTTAATCCTTCTTCTCGGAGCAAGCCGTTTATTTCCTGGAGATAGTGTGGTCGAGTGGTGAGACGATGGTTGGCTTGGCTCATCACGCCCTGGCAGGTACTACAAATGGTCATGATGGGGAGGCCTTGTTGTTCCGCCAGCGCAAAGGTACGGGCGTTCAGCGCATCGCCCAGCCGCAGGTCTTTTTCCTGCAACACGCCCGCACCGGTACAGGTGGCGGTCGTCATTTCTGCGAGTTCGATTCCCAATCTGGGATAGACCTGCATGACGGATTGATATAGTTCGGGGCAGGCCCCCTTGGAGACACAACCAGGAAAGAATGCGTATTTCATCGCTCTCTCCCTTCTTGTTTTCTCCCTATACCGTGAAGGAAAGGTAATTGCCCGGGAATAGATGTTGTCAGTGCGGATTTCATCATGTATTCCTGATCTGTTTAAAGAGCCGTTGAATGTGTTGGATGCCTGCAATCGGGCGGTGAAGTGGACCCGATGGGGGGACTTTGCCTTTGAGTACCGATTGAATGACCATGGGAATCATGCTGAGTAGTCTGCCAATATTTTTAAGGCCGAAGGTTCTGATCGCCAGCATAGGTTCGTCCAGAATGCCTTTATGTTGAATAATATCGGTAAAGACTTCGGCATGTCGGGAGCCACAAGTGGCAGGAACGTTTGCCTCCATCCCTTTCGCGCGTAGAGACATGATGCGATCCATGGGTCCGACCCCTTTGGGGCAGACCTGAATGCATTCCATACATCGGGTGCAATCCCACATGCCGCCCGGCTGATTGAGGGAGTTCAGGCGTGTAGAAGTCGCGGCATCCCGCGGGTCGGCGACGAACCGATAGGCTTTCGCCAGGGCGGCAGGCCCGACGAAAGTCTTGTCGACCTCCAGGACTGTGCAGTCGGAGACGCAGACGCCACACATGATACAACTCATGACCCTGGAGAGGTGGCTCATGGACTCGGGTGAGGCGGTGTATTCAGCTGTGGGAGGCGGCCCTTGCGGTTGGAGCCACGGCTGAATCTGTCGAATCTTTGACCAGAATGGCGCCATGTCGGTGACCAGATCTTTAATGACCGGCATGTTATTCATGGGTTCAACCTGAATCGTTCCACCTTCCGAGGCCATGGAAATCATTTTGGTTTTACAGGCCAGTGTGGCGTGTCCGTTAATCCTCATGCCGCAAGATCCGCAAATGGCTCCGCGACAGGAACAACGGAGTGTTAAGGAGTCATCAATGGTTTCCCGAATTTTAATGAGTCCATCGAGGACACTGTCGGAAGGATCGATTTCCAGATCATATTCCTGATAGTACGAGGAGGGGCGATCCTGTTCGGGATTAAAGCGACGTATG